>JBOFUS010000456.1:0-1755 GCA_051652685.1 Beijerinckiaceae bacterium | reverse complement strand
CCAGAGTCGCCTTTGCGGGGAGACCAAGAAACACCTGGTCGAGAGCATCCGCCAGCGTCGCCGCGTCGATTGCGCCAACCACGGCGATCTTCAGCGACGAACGCGCAAACAGCGCCTCGTGCTGGCTCACGATGACCTCTCGCGTGATGGCCGCAAGGGTTTCAAGCGAACCTCGCTCCGGCGAAGCATAGGCGTGGCCTGGAAACGCTGACGCAAACCATGCTTTTGAAGCCCGCGCGTTTGGATCGTTCGCCTGCCGGCGCAGGGTAGCCGAAAGCTGGGCACGCACGCGATCAACGGCCGAAACATCGAAGCGCGGTTCCCGCAAGGCAAACCCAAGCAGCTCGAAGGCTTTGTCCTGATGCCGGGTCAGCGTCTTCAGGCTGCCCGTGATCATGTCCCGGCTTTCGGAGAAACGCAGCATGATCGCGTGCTCCTCCAGCAACTCCTGGAAGGCAATGGCGTCGTGGGGACCCGCCCCTTCGTCGAGCAGACCAGCCATCAGCGCAGCCAGACCTGCCTTGTCGGTACCGTCCTGGGCTGCGCCACCGTCAAAGGCGAACTCCATGGCAACCAGTGGTACAGTGCGCTCCTCGATCAGCCACGCCTCGATGCCGCCGGGCGACACGACGCGCTGGATGCGCGCGGCGGTGGTCCCTGTGGCGGTGTTGTTGCTGGTAAGTTCGATCACGCGGCCTCTCCCTTGAGCAGATAGCCGGTGACGGAAACGCGCGGCTGAAGGTGCCTGGCAGCGGCCGCAACAACGGCTTCCGCGGTCACAGCCTCGATGCGCTCGGGCCAGGCCTTGACGTCCTCGACGCTGCCGCCAACGGCGAGGGCTGCACCGAAGATGCGCGCCAGCGTCGCCTGACTGTCCTGTGCATAGACCGCTTCAGCGATGAGCTGGGTCTTGGCGCGGGCCAGCTCTCGTTCCGGTATGCCGTCCTTCAGGCCAGCGATCACGGCTTCCACGGCCTGCTCGATGGTCTTGAGATCGACGCCTTCACGCGGTGTGGCGTAGGTGGCGAAGCGGGTGCGATCCAGCGCGCCGCCCATATACCAGGCTCCGGCATTGGTCGCGAGCTCGCGCTCCTGCACCAGCACGCGCATCATCCTGCTGGCCGGCCCGCCGCCGAGGATCTGCGCCAGAACCTCCAGCGCATAGGCCTCGCCATCCGTCGCGGTCTGGTGCGAGGGTACAAGCCAGTAGCGCTGGAAGCTTGGCTGCTCGACCTTGGGATCCGAAAGCTCGACCCGGCGCGCGGCAGGGATCGGCGGCTCGATCTTGCGGCTGCGCTTCGGGGCGTCCCCGCGGGCGGGAATCAGGCCGTAGGTGTCTGCCGCCAGCCGTGACACTTCCGCCGTCGTTATGTCACCGGCAACCACAAGGATTGCGTTCTCGGGCGTGTAAAAGCGACGGTAGTAGGCGAGCGCATCCGACCGATCCAGCGTCTCGATCTCGTGCTGCCAGCCGATGATCGGCAGGCCGTAGGGATGGTTGACGTAGAGCGTTGCGCCGAGAGACTCAGACAGCTGAGAACCGGGATCGCTGTCGGTGCGCATGCGCCGCTCCTCCAGCACCACGTCGCGCTCTGGCAGCACGTCCTGGTCGGACAGCACGAGGTTGGTCATCCGGTCGGCCTCATAGGCCATCATTGTCGGCAGATGTTCCTTGGCCACCCGCTGGAAATAGGCCGTGTAGTCGAAGGACGTGAAGGCGTTTTCCTGCCCGCCGAGCTCCGATACGAGATTGGA
>JBOFUS010000455.1:0-1336 GCA_051652685.1 Beijerinckiaceae bacterium | reverse complement strand
GTAAAGGCCCGCTCCGCGACCACGCTCATGGGCAGGTTGCGACGGCGACGCGCCTCCTGGATGTCGATCCCAAGCTTGTGGAGGGCACGGCGAACGGCGGCAGGGGCTTGATGAGGTGTCGGCATCTGTCAGCTTCGTAATGCGGTAACTAGCATTAGTGTACCGGGAAGCTTACAAAAGAGCCACCCCACTTATGACGGGTGCCCAAACCCTGAATATTGGTTACGCTTCAGCAGCGAACCAGCCAAACAAAAAAGCGGACGCCGGAGCATCCGCGTGATCTGGTGCAGACCAGCTGCTTGTTAGGGCGTGTTGACAACGTGTCTAAGCCAGATGCGCAGAGCGCCGGTCACGGCGAAACCGAGACACGGCGATAGCCCACGGTCGCAAAGCGCTCGCACTCGAGCCGCTGGGAAAGCAGTTCTCCTATCCACCGACACTTCGCTTCCCTGGCGCGGCGCTTGCCCATGGCGGCTACAGAGATGAGGCCCGCCAGGCATTCTCGCTGCTCGGCAACGAGAACGAGCAACCCATTGAACGCATTCTCGGCACGACGGGCGGAACCTTGCCTGGCGTTGGCGGAACGGAATTCATCCGTTCTGCAATCTCCTCGGCCGGGCTTTGAAACCACTCGTTCGCCAAGCGAATATAGGACCGGTACGCTGATTATCCGCGATTGCCGACTGTCGCTTATTATGCCCGATAAGCTTGCCTTATCGGGCATATTTTAAGATAAGTTGATTCTAATGGAATTTCTGTGCGTTTCAACGCTGGACAGGCCGGAATTGATGAGACTGCTTCTCACCGCAGCCCTCTGGCGGAGCGTTCGTAGGGACCGAGCTGTCGTGTTTCACCATATGTGGCGTCTTACACGGCGCGTCGGCACCAACACGGTATAGCAGTGTCAGACATCGAGGGTCGTTTGGGCAAGCAGCTCGAAGACCATTTGCTCGACATCCGGGCGGCGCGATGTTATCTAGACAGTCTAGCTATTGTTTGGAGGACACCAGCATGGATTGGCAGCTGCAGGAGGCGAAGAACCGCTTCAGCGAGGTGGTGAGCAAAGCAAGGCGCGAGGGGCCGCAGACCGTCACCCTGCGTGGTGATCGCGCCGCTGTCGTGGTCTCGGCTGAGGATTTTGACCGGTTGACTGCGGCCAAGCCGACGCTTGCCGATCACCTCTTGAGTGGCCCGGCTTGGGATGATGCCTTTGTCGTGGATGTGAACACACGCCATCCATCTGGACCGCGTGACATCGACCTGTGAACTGGACCTGCCATGTATTTGCTCGACACCAACATCGTTTCCGAAGCCCGGCGTGGTTCGTCTGAGGCGA
>JBOFUS010000454.1:0-5628 GCA_051652685.1 Beijerinckiaceae bacterium | reverse complement strand
TGGCGGAGACGGAGGGATTCGAACCCTCGGTACCCTTTTGGGGTACGCTCATTTAGCAAACGAGTGCCTTCAGCCTCTCGGCCACGTCTCCGTCCGCGCGAGCGCGGTGGCGGGTGTATGCACTTCGTCCGTCTTCTTGACAAGCCTTCGCCTGCGTCTGGCGATTGACAGGCCACGGTGTGTCTGGCACCGCAATCTTCATGAAGTCCGAGCCGACCCGCGCCCGACGTTTGCCTTGCCGCCCCTGCGGCGGGTGACGTCGCGTCCTTTCGCCGGACTTTAAAGACTGTCACCGCCGCGCCATGAAAGCGCGGTTTTTTATTGGCCCGCGCCCCGCTCACGCAAAACTCCGAGGCCCTGCCATGAACAAGATGTCTTCCCCAGCGACTTTCGCGCTCAAGGGTGCCACGCCGACCGTCTTCATTGACGGCGAGGCCGGCACCACAGGGCTTCAGATCCGCGAGCGTCTCGACCGGATGCCGGCGGTCCGTGCGATCAGCATCGATCCGGCGCGGCGCAAGGAATCTGCGGCGAAGCTCGGGATGTTTGCCGAGGCTGATCTCGTGATCCTCTGCCTGCATGACGACCATGCCCGCGAGGCGGTTGCCATGGCAGCAACGTTGGGTGATGCCGCACCCCGCATTCTCGATGCGTCCACCGCGCATCGCGTGGCTGATGGGTGGACCTTTGGTTTCGCCGAGCTTGCGCCGGGGATGGACGCTGCGATCCGCGAGGCGCGGCATGTTTCCAATCCTGGCTGTTATTCCACCTGCGCGATTGCGCTGCTCAGGCCGCTGGTCGATGCCGGGTTCATTCCGCCCGCGACACCGCTCTCGATCAACGCCATTTCGGGTTACTCCGGTGGCGGCCGGGCGATGATCGAGGCGTACAAGACTGGCAGCGCGCCAGCGTTTGAGATCTACGCCCTTGGTCTGGAGCACAAGCATGTGCCGGAAACGATGAAATATACGGGGCTGACTGCGCGGCCGATCTTCGTGCCGTCGGTCGGCAACTACGAGCAGGGTATGCTGGTCAGCATCCCGCTGCATCTCGACACGCTGGCGGGCCGTCCAACTGGTGCGGACATGCAGGCCGCCTTGGCGAAGCACTACGCCGGCGCGACCTATGTCAAGGTGATCGACGCTGATGCGCTGAAGGCTGAGGGCGGCAAGCTTGAACCGGAAAGCCTCAACGGAACCAACAATCTGGAGCTGCGTGTTTATGTGAACGAGGCACGCCGTCAGGCGGTTCTTGTGGCAAAGCACGATAATCTCGGCAAGGGCGCGTCCGGTGCCGCCGTGCAGAACCTGCAACTCATGCTGGGAGTTTGATAATGAGCCGTCCTGACACATCCGACGATCTCGCGGCACTCCGGCGCGCGGTGCAGACCTATCTCGACGGCGTACACGAGGGCGACGCGGACAAGCTGGCGGCAGTGTTCCTGCCCTCATCTGCCCTGACCCAGAGCTTTGGCGGCGAGTTGAAGATCACGCCCCGGGACGTATGGCTGGAAGCGGTACGCGGCCGGCCGTCGCCACAATCGCAGGGGCTGGAGCGCGACGACCATGTACTGACAATCGATCTTGTCAGCGCGGATCTGGCGCTCGTGAAGGTGAAATGCGCGCTGCCGCCGCGCTGGTTCACCGATCTGCTGTCCTTCGTGAAGCTCGATGGCGACTGGCGCATAGCCCAGAAGGTGTTCACGACGGATGTGCGCGGCTGAGCCTCAGCCTTCGCCGCGCCGCTCCCGCCGCAGCTTCTCCTCCCGCCGCAGCTTCTCCCACCAGTCCATCCGCTTTCTGATTTCGCGCTCGAAGCCGCGCTCCGGCGGATCGTAGAAGCGCTGGCGTCCAATCTTCTCCGGCCAATAGTCCTGACCCGAGAACGCATCCGGCGCATCATGGTCATAGGCATAGCCATCGCCGTAACCTTCCTCTGCCATGAACTTCGTCGGCGCATTGAGGATGGCTTTTGGCGGCGTGAGCGAGCCCGCCTGTTTTGCAAGCTTCGCGGCGGCTTTCCAGGCCACGTAGGCGGCGTTCGATTTGGGTGCGGTGGCGAGGTAGATCACGGCGTTGGCGAGCGCCAGTTCACCTTCGGGACTGCCGAGTTGCTCGTAGGTCTCAGCCGCCGCGCGGGCGTGGATGAGCGCTTGCGGATCGGCGAGGCCGATGTCCTCGACCGCCATGCGCACCAGCCGCCGCGCCAGAAAGCGCGGGTCTTCGCCGGCATCGCACATGCGGCAGAAGTAGTAGAGCGCGGCGTCGGGATCGGAGCCACGCACGCATTTGTGCAGCGCGGAGATCAGGTTGTAGTGGCCGTCCTGGGCCTTGTCGTAGATCGGCGCGCGACGCTGGATGACCGTCGCGAGGCCGGCAGTGTCAAACATTTCGCCGGGCCGCGCGGCGCGCCAGACCTCTTCTGCCAGTGTCAGGATCGCGCGGCCATCGCCATCCGCCATGCCCACGAGCGCGAGGCGCGCTTCGGCCGAAAGCGGCAGCGGCGCGGCGGTTTCAGTTTCCGCACGCTGAAGCAGCGCCTCAAGGGCGGACTCATCCAGCGCGCGGAAAGTCAGTACCCGTGCGCGCGACAGGAGTGCGGCGTTCAGCGCGAAGGAGGGGTTCTCGGTGGTGGCACCCACCAGCGTGACCACGCCATCCTCCATCACAGGCAGGAAACTGTCCTGCTGCGCGCGGTTGAAACGATGGATTTCGTCGACGAAGAGCAGCGTACCTTGCCCGGCAAAGCGCCGGGCGCGGGCTGTTTCGAACGCCTTCTTCAGGTCAGCGACGCCGGAAAAGATCGCGGAAATCTGCTCGAAATGCAGGTCGGTGACATCGGCCAGCAACCGCGCCACGGTTGTCTTGCCGGTGCCGGGCGGTCCCCAGAAGATCATGGAACCCAGCACACGCCCGTCGATCAGCCGGGTCAATGCGCCGTCCGGTCCCGTCAGATGCGCCTGACCTGCAACCTCAGCCAGGGTCCTAGGCCGCAGCCGGTCGGCAAGCGGTCGCGGGGCGTCGCGCTCCATGCCTGCTGCGGAAAACAGGTTGGACAAACCGGGCCTCAGCCGCCGAACAGCTGCTGCGTGAACACCTGTCCGCCACGGCTGATCTGGATAACCCAGCGATAGGCCCGGTTTGCCGTCAGACGCTCCACATCGCGCGTGGTGGACGGGCGCTCGTTGTTCACCGCGAGCAGGATATCGCCCTTCTGGAAACCGACCTGCTGGGCGTTTGTCCCATCCTCCACGGACGCGACAACAACACCCTCAGAGCCCGTTTCGACGGAGAGCTCTTCCGCCACTGCCGGTGACAGGTTCATCAGCGTCAGGCCCGCCAGTGGAGAGCGCGTGCGGATGGTCACCGGGTCGCGGGGGCGTGTCTCAGGTGCTGCCGTCAGTTTGACGGGCAGGATGATCCGACGACCGGCGCGCATGACGGACAGCGACGTCTGGCCGCTGACGCCCTTGGTGGCGAAGCGGAAGCCGAAGGCATCCGGGTCCGTCACTTCCTGGTTGTCGACGGCAATGATCACGTCGCCGCGCTTCAGGCCAGCCTCGGCCGCCGGGCCCTTGTCCGTAACGTTGGCGACCAGCGCGCCGGTGGGGCGGTCAAGGCCGAGCGCTTCCGCCTTTTCGCGGTCCACGGCATCGAGCCGCGCGCCAAACCATGGGCGCTTCACGGCCGCGCCGCCGCCGCGCGCACTGTCGATGACGATCTTCACCATACTGGCCGGAATGGCAAAGCCGATGCCGTGGCTGCCGCCGGAGCGCGAGAAGATCGCGGTGTTGATGCCGACGAGGCGGCCGTTCATGTCGATCAGCGCGCCTCCGGAGTTGCCGGGGTTGATCGCCGCATCGGTCTGGATGAAGAACTGGTAGTCCGAAACGCCGACCTGTGTGCGGGCAAGCGCCGAGACAATACCCTGCGTTACGGTCTGGCCGACGCCGAAGGGGTTGCCGACGGCGAGCACGATGTCCCCCACCTCCAGCAGATCGGAATCGCCGAGCGGCACCGTGGAGAGGTTCGCATCCGACACACCCTTGAGACGCAAAACCGCGAGGTCCGTGCGTGGATCGCGCAGGATGATATCGGCATCGTATTCACGGCGGTCGGCCAGCGCCACCTTCACCTCGTTCATCCCCTCGATGACATGATGGTTGGTCACCACCAGTCCATCTGCGCCGACGATCACGCCGGAGCCCACCGATTGCTGCTGGCGCTCCGGCGCGCCGCGACCGCCGAAGAATTCACGAAAGATCGGATCGTTGAAAATGGAGCCGCGCGTCTGTTGCTCGCGGCGTGCACCATAGACGTTCACGACGGCCGGAGCCGCGCGCTTCACCAGCGGTGCGAAGGAAAGCTGCACCTGCGCGCGGGACTCAGGCGTCTGCCGCTGGAAGAAGCCCTGGGCGTTCGCGACCGCTGGTAAAACGATGGCCGCCGCGAGCATAAGTGAAGAGGCGAGGGCGAGGGGGCGCTTCAGCATGGTTAATCTCCGGAAAGACCGAATATAGGTGCACATTGGCTAGGCGGAAAGCATTGCGCGTTCAAACCTGAACATCGTCACCGGGCGATCTGGAGGGAACCGCATCCCCCCACTCAAGCCGCTTGGCCTGTCTGAAGCTGGCCTTGTCGCGGGCTGGGACATGCGATGTCGTGAGTCCGTCCGCACCGCAAAGAGGCAGGTCAACGCCGATCTTCGTGGTTCTGGGTGGTCCGACGACCCGGTGAAGCGCGCGCTGTTCTGCGCTTGTCTTCAATACGGCGAGATAGGCGAAGGGTTCGTCCTCGAACGGTGCGTCCGCAGCTTTCAGCATCCGATGGTCGCGGCTGCGCTGGACTCTCGTGCGAAAGTGGCACCAGTCGCTGCCCGTGCGCGGGCAGGGCGCGTGGTGCGTGCAGGGCGCGGCGACAAATCCGCCGGCGGCGACAATCGCCGTGCGGGCGGCGTTGATCCGCGCGAAGCCTTCGGGTGTTCCCGGTTCAACCAGAACAAGCGCAATTGTCGCCCGAGCGAATGCCACAAGCGCGGAGCGAACGGCGGCGGCCGAATCAAGCTCAACGAGCAGATAGCTTGCGACCACGAGCTCGGCCACGCTGTTTTTATCCAATTGATCAATGAATTGCGCCGAAAGGTTAAACTTCACTTCCGGGCTCGCTGCGCAGCCAAGCTCCTCCGCCAGTGCGAGCATCGGCCGGTTAACGTCGATCAGGCTGGCCGTGCCGAGCGACGGAAACAGATCGAGCGCCGCAAGTGTGGCAGCACCGGTGCCGGCTCCCACATCCAGCAGCGTTACCGGTGCGAAAGCCGGGCAGGTTTCCTGGAGTGCCAGCAGCGCCGTACGCACGGCGGCGAAGGTGGCAGGGCCGCGCGTAAGCGCATAGGCGAGGGCATCTTCTGCAGCGCGTATGCCTGCGGAGCTGTTTCGCGCGCCCTGGTATCCGCGCGATACAGTCGCAGCGCGCCCGGCGAGATCTGCGCGGCTGACGCCTTCCGAAAGTTCGGCCAGCCGCGCACGGACCGGCGCGGGCAGCAGTGTCACTGCGGCAGCGGTGCGAGAATGTTGGATGCGCGCAGAAGCTGGCGCAGCAGCGTGATTTCCTCGCCGGCGGTCGGTGTGGT
>JBOFUS010000453.1:0-1013 GCA_051652685.1 Beijerinckiaceae bacterium | reverse complement strand
TAAGCAGCGCAGCGAGGATGCCTCCGGCATCTTCCGCATGGATGAAATCGCGGAGCTGGCCACCGTCCGACATGGGCAGGCGACGCCTCGCGCGAAACGCCGACACAAGCGACGGAATGAGCCGGCCAGGCGGATCGCCCGGACCATAGGGCAGGAAAACCCGCCCCCAGGCAAAGGAGAAGCCATGGCGTTTCGCCGCCGCTCGCCCCGCTTCGGCCATCGCGGCCTTGGCCTGACCATAAATTGAAGCCGGTGACACAGGCGTCGAATCCTCGACACAAGGCAGATCGGAGGCAGCATACTCGGCGCTCGAACCGACACCGACAAAGCGTTGGCCTCCGCTTGCGCCAAACGCATCGAGCAGCGCTATACCGGCGGCCAGCCAGCGCTGGTTTTCCGGCGAGGCAGCATAACTAACGGGCGTCGCCTCCCACGCGGCATGGAGCAGATGCGTTGGTCGAACCTCGTCGATCAATCGCTGCACGGCTGCGGGATCCAGAAGGTCGGCCGCATGCCAGACCGGGCCTGAGAGCACAGCAACGGGCGGGGTGCGGCTGACAGCGTGCAGTTCACCAGCGTCCATCGCCGCCAGCGACGCCACCATATGTCGCCCAATAAACCCGGTCGCACCCGTGACGAGCACCCTGTTCAAGGCGCAAAATCCGGGATTGTCGCATCGCGATCCGATATCACCACCGGCGTAAACGGCCAGGTGATGGCGAAAGCCGGATCATTCCAGCGGACGCCGCGTGCAAGCTCCGGCCGGTAGCGTTCGCCCATCTGGTAGTGCACTTCGCTGGCATCCTCGAGAGTGAGAAAACCATGGGCAAATCCCGGGGGCAGATAGAGTGCGTTGCGCAGCCCGGCCGAGAGCTCCAGCCCGAACCAGCGCCGGAAGGTTGGCGATTCCGGCCGGAGATCGACGGCCACGTCGAAGATCCTGCCCTGCGCGCAGCGCACCAGCTTCGGCTCTGAAAATGGCTCGGCCTGAAAATGCAGGCCGCGCAATGTAC
>JBOFUS010000452.1:0-1572 GCA_051652685.1 Beijerinckiaceae bacterium | reverse complement strand
ACGCCCGACAGGATCATGCAGCCGCTGCCCAGCCACACGTCGTGGCCGATGGTGACATCGCCTCCGCTGGCGTGGAAGTCATCGCGGCCCGCAGCTTCCGGCCAGACCCCGGTCATCGCGCCGAAGGGATAGGTCGAGACGAAATCCGTGCGATGGTTCCCGCCAAGCATGATCTCGACCTGATCGGCGATGGAACAATAGCGGCCTATCCTCAGCTTTGCGCCGCTCTCGGGAAAGCGCACCTTCGGCCGGCCATAGCTGTGGTCGCCGATGTCGAAACCGTAGCGGGCCGCCAGCTTCGCAAGATGCAGCTGTGTCAGGTTATGCGGGTTCGACCAGTTTTTCAGGCGGTGGCGGAGGTTCATCGAAGGCGGTGTCGGTTCAGGGCTTCGTCGCCACCGGGCAATCCGGCCTGCCGCCCCATTCCGCCCAGGAGGCGTCATAGAGCGATTGGGCCGGCTTGCCCGCAACCTCCATCGCAAGCGCCAGGATCGCGGCGGAAACACCGGAGCCGCAGCTGGTGATGACGGGCCGCTCCAGATCCACGCCGGCTGCCGCGAAGGCCTCCCGTACACGCTCCGGCGACGCCAGATGCCCTTCGCTGACGATGGCGTCGAAAGGGAGGTTCAGGCTGCCCGGCATATGGCCGGAGGCAAGTCCGGGGCGCGGCTCGGGAGCCTCGCCCCTGAAGCGCGCGGCGGGGCGCGCGTCCACGACCTGCGCGGAGCCGGTTTCCAGTGCGCTGCGGACGTCGCCAAGCCCTGCCACTGCTGTCGCGTCCAGCCGCGCATTGAACTTGCGCGGTGCAAGGCCAGTGATGTCAGCCGTCACCGGACGGCCTTCGGCGAGCCATTTCGGCAACCCGCCGTCGAGAATGCGCACGTCCGTGGCACCCATGACCTTGAAGGTCCAGCGCACGCGGGGTGCTGCGAAGAGGCCGCCACCGTCATAGACGATGATGGTCATGTCCTCGCTGAGTCCCATCGCACCTGCTGCTTCGCCAAAGGCTTCCGGCGACGGCAGCATATGGGGCAGGGGGCTCGCAGTATCCTTCACAGTATCGATGTCGAAATGCACGGCGCGGGGGATATGCCGCACGGCATACTCCGCCTTGCCGTCACGGTTCATCGTGGGGAGATACCAGGACGCGTCCACCACCGCGATATCTGCGCGCTGGAGGTTGGCGGCCAGCCATTCGGTCGAGACGAGGATTGTGTCGGTGCTCATGAGGGTGAGCATAGCGCCATGGCTTGTCGATTGGAAAGCGTCCGGCGGTTCCATTTCACCCGAACTGGTGTGCGCTGGCGCACATCGTGAGCATTAACAGCTGGTTAACGCTGGGGTGACGCCCGGGATGAACAACATGCGCCCCATGACCGATCTTGTCGCCAAACTGCTGCCCATCGCCGTGATCCTCGTGATCGACGGCGTCGTGCTGTGGGCCGCGCTGCGCAGTCCTTGAGGCCGCCGCGACGGAATAGGACCGCTTTAACCACGTTTGAAAATTGGCCACCCTGCGAAAACCGGACAGGCGCTGCCAAGAGGATTGCGAAGGAGACTGAACATGACCAT
>JBOFUS010000451.1:0-11155 GCA_051652685.1 Beijerinckiaceae bacterium | reverse complement strand
TGGGCGCGGGTGCTCCGACGGGCTTCGCTGCCATGTCGGCCTACGCCATCCGCCAGCTGAGCGGCCTGACCACGGGCGTCGCGACGCTCGCCGGCGCGGCCTACACACTGACCGGCGAAGCACCGACGGAAGCCGTGCGCGGCACGGCTGTCGCTTCTTCCGGCACCCTGCCGCCGGGGTTTAACCTGGCGAAGGCCGAGATCACCTCACCGCGCATCAACCCCTACACCTGGTCGGCGACCCGCAACGCCGGCGCGGTCACACTCTCGGGATTTGTTCCGGATCAGGCGACCCGCGAGGCCAACGTCGCGGCCGCCCGCGCCGCAGTTCCCGATGTGTTGCTGACGGATCAGCAGCAGCTGGGTGCCGGCGCGCCGAACGGCTTCGCCGCCATGGCACGCTATGGCATCGATCAGCTCTCGCGCCTCAACCAGGGTGTCGCGAGCCTAGCCAATACGGCATTCTCGCTGACAGGTGCAGCACCGTCCGGCCAAGTACGTGACGGCTCGGTGGCGGCGATGCGCTCGCTGCCGACCGGGTTCACGCTTGACAAGGTTGACGTGACTGCGCCCGCGCCGCCGCCACCGCCTGCACCGGTGGTTGCCGCCCCACCTGCTTCGCCGCCTTCTCCGCCCGCACCGGTTCCGGCTCCGGTTGTCGTTGCACCTCCGGCACCACCCGCTCCGCCGCCCGCACCGGTTCCGGCTCCGGTTGTCGCCGCGCCCCCGGCACCACCCGCCCAGCCGCCCGCGCCGGTTCCGGCTCCGGTTGTCGCCGCGCCCCCGTCGCCACCCGCCCCGCCGCCCGCGCCGGTTCCGGCTCCGGTTGTCGCCGCGCCCCCGTCGCCGCCCGCCCCGCAGCCCGCGCCGGTTCCGGCTCCTGTTGTGGTCGATCTCCCGGCCTCTATCCTGCCGCCCCTGCCGCCGCCGATGCCTGTTGTCGTTGCACCGCCGGTGGTCGTGCCGCCGCCACCCCCCGTCACCGCACCCATCGTGGCCGTGGTGCCATCCGCGCCGCCAGTTGCTGTTGTCAATTGCCAGCGGCAGTTTGACGAGTTGCTGACCGAACCCGTGCTGTTTGACACCAACAGCGACGTCATACGCTCGGTCTCCCACCTGCTGCTCGGCAAGCTTGCGGCCGTCGCCAAGGCCTGCCCGTCAAAGGATATCGAGATCGGAGCGCATACCGATTCCGACGGTTCCGACGTCTACAATCAGGATCTCTCCGAGCGCCGCGCCAAGTCGGTGGTCGAGTATCTGGTGCGCGAAGGCGTGGCCGGCACGATCCTGAAAGCCGTCGGCTACGGCGAGTCACGGCCGATCGCGCCGAATGACACGCCGGAGAACAAGCAGAAGAACCGCCGCGTCGCGTTCATCGTCAAGTAAGCCAGGGAAAGACATATCATGTGGTATCTCACGACAACCCTGATCTGGCTGGTTCTCCTGGCCCTCGCGCTCGGCGTTTTCGTCGGCTGGCGCGCCTGCAGCAAGACACCAAAGCTGGAAGGCTTTGGCTGGCTCGGCATCGCTCTTGTTGTCTTTGTCTTTGGCCTGCTGGCCGCAGCGATGAAGGTTTTCAAGGGTGTTCCGGGACTGGCGCTCGACACGGCGCTGATCCTGTTCGCCGCCTTCATTGTCGGCTGCTGCATCGGCTGCCTCTTCGGTCGCGGCAAGGCTGCCGCTCCGGTGGCAGCGGTCGCCGCAGTGACACCGGTCGTCGCCGCCGTCGCCCGGACTGCGCCAGTCGCGGCTCCGGCGCCCAAGCCCGCTGGTCCTGCAACGGTTCGCCCCTACCAGTGGCAGGCGGCAAAAGACACAACGAGCGTCACGCTGACCGGTTACGCGCCGTCTGACGAAGCGCGCACCAAGATCGCGGCGGCCGCACGCAGCACGCTCGCGCCAGCGCCAGTAATCGACAAGATGCAGTTGGGCGGTGGCGCTCCGGTTGGCCTGGAGAGCATGGCCATCACGTCCTTCAGCCACCTCGCCAAGCTCGATCGCGGCATCGCCAGCCTCATCGATTCGAAGTACACGCTCACCGGCGTGGCTGGTTCGAGGACGAGCTATGACGATGTGATGGGTGGCGTGAAGGCACTGCCAACGGGTTTCAGCCTCGCAAAGGTAGACGTCGTGGCCCCACCTGCGGCCAAGGCTCCGGTCGCAACATCGGCTGCAACCGGCATAGCGACAACGGTTGCGAGTGCGGCTGCTACTGAAAAGGTTGTCGCAGACAAGGCCGCTGCCGACAAGACCGCCGCCGACAAGGCAGCTGCCGACAAGGCCGCCGCTGATAAGGCCGCTGCCGACACGGCCGCTGCTGAAAAGGCATCCCTTGCTCAGGAGGATGAGCCTCCCGCAGCGGCCATGATCGCCGGCGAAGAGAATGTTCCCGGCAAGCGCCCGAGGGGCCTTGCCAGCCCACGCGGCGGCAAGGCGGATGACCTGAAGTGCATCCGCGGCATTGGCAAACAGAACGAAGCCCGTCTGCATGGTCTCGGCATCTGGCACTTCGACCAGGTGGCAAGCTGGTCGGCGGACGAAGCTCTCTGGGTGGGCAGCTATCTCGCTTTCCCGGGACGCATCGAGCGCGAGGAATGGCTCAGCCAGGCCAAGGTGCTCGCCACGGGTGCCGATACCGAGTTCTCGAAGCGCGTGGCGCGCGGCGAGGTTGCCACGTCAGTGGATGACGGGTCAAAGGGCCAGGGCAGTGTGGAAAAACTGGAGCCGATACGTCCCGTGAAGGGAACGCCACCAGAAGGCGGCAACAAGTAAGGCTGATGACCCCATCGACGAAGGGCCCCTCGCGGGCCCTTTTTCATTGGCGGGATGTCTTCAGCCCAGCTCGGCGAGAAATGGCATCGAACCCGATGCACCCGGCCGCGTCACGGAAACAGCAGCGGCGCGGCAGGCGAACGATAACGCATCCACGAAACGCTCGCCACGCGACAGCGCAACAGCCAGTGCACCATTGAAGCAGTCGCCGGCCGCAACCGTATCCACAGCCACGACTTTCGGCGCGAGGACATGGCCCTCACCGGCTGCGCCCGAATAAACCACACCGGACGCGCCGAGCTTCACAATCGCGGTTACCGCTCCCATTGCGACAAGCCGCCGGGCCGCTGCCAGGCCAGCCTCCGGCCCATCGACGGCGATCTCCGTCAATACTTCCGCTTCCGTCTCGTTCGGTGTGACATAGCCCGCAAGCGCAAGAATGCCGACCTCGAAGCCTAGTGCCGGTGCTGGATCAACAATCACGATACCGCCCGCCGACCGCACCATGCCCGCAGCGACGCGCGAGACGGCAGCGGGGATCTCGTTCTGAAGCAGCAGGACACGCGATGCTGACAGCGCCGCACCGGCCGCCGAAAGATCACCCGGCGAGAGAGCGCTGTTTGCTCCGGGCGCAATCACGATGCTGTTTTGCCCATCGTCCGCGACAGCAATCATCGCGAATCCTGTCGCCACGGCGCATGTGCGGACGTGCGCCAGATCAAGCCCTTCTGCAGCAAGCAGCGAGCGCGCATGCGTGGCGAAAACATCATCGCCGGTTGCGCCGATCAACACGACAGACGCACCAAGTCGCCGCGCTGCGACAGCCTGGTTCGCGCCCTTGCCACCAAGCAAAAGTTTCGCCTCGCCACCTGCCAGCGTCTCGCCAGGACGCGGAACGCGGGGCACACGCACAACCAGATCGACATTGATTGAGCCAACGACCGCAATCAGACCGGGCAGCTTCGCCATATCAGGGCGCGACGGCGGCTTCGGCTGGCCTCGTTTGTGTGGCTCGCCATTCGGCATCCAGCGCGCGATAGCGAATGACGCCGAAGGGAATGCTCGCAAGATAAAGCAGGATCAGCGCCGCCATCGTTTCGAAGGGGTAGGAAACAATCAGACCCACGAACAGCACGAGCAGCACGAAGAGCGGCAGGACATAGCTGCGGTTCACCCGCTGCACGATGCGTTTCGACGACACCATCGGGATCGTGCTGATAGTGAGAAAAGCGATCACCAGCGTGTAGCCAAGCACCAGCCAGGCAAGGCCAGGCGGCGCTGGCAGCCCGGCGAGCACCGCATAAAGCGGCAGCAGCACGCAGGAAGCTCCCATCGGCGCGGGCATGCCCACGAAAAAGCCCTTCTTCCAGTCCGGTCGATCCGGATCGTCGAGCATCACGTTGAAGCGCGCGAGCCTGAGCACCATGGCGATGGCGAAGATCAGGCAGACAATCCAGCCCATCGATTTCAGGTCCTTCAGCACCCAGAAATAAAGGACAAGCGCCGGCACGCAGCCGAAATTGACGAAATCGGCGAGCGAATCGAGTTCCGCGCCAAAGCGCGATGTCCCCTTCAACAGCCGCGCCAGATTTCCGTCGATGCCATCAAGCACTGCCGCGACAAGGATGGCATAGACTGCCGCATCAAATCGCCCCTCGATGGCAAGGCGGATCGCCGTCAGGCCGAGGCAAAGCGCCATCAGCGTGACCACGTTGGGAATCAGCACGCGCAGTGGCACGGTTTGGAAGCGCTTGCGCTTTGGCTCGTCCGCCTCCGGCTGGAAAGGCGGGAAGAGATCGGAAATGGGATCGCTCATGATTTCAGTCTAGACGGGCGTTTCGCGCCCGTCACGTCCCCGCGTCGTTCGGTTTCAGCCGACCTTGAAGGTCCGCACGCCTTCCTTCGAGGCCAGGTCGGCGAGTACCGTCTCGCCCGCAAGGGCCCTCTGGCCAACCCCGACGATAGGCTTGGCCCCTTCCGGCAGATAGACATCGACGCGCGAACCGAAACGGATGAGGCCGAAGCGCTCGCCTGCCTGCAGGGCGACGCCTTCTTTCATGTTGTCGAAGGGCACAATCCGGCGGGCCAGCAGGCCCGCGATCTGCACAACGCCGATCTGCGCCCGGTCGATGTCGATCACCATCCCCTGCCGCTCGTTGTCTTCGCTCGCCTTGTCGAGATCGGCGCTCAGAAACAGTCCCGGCCGGTAGGCCACCTTGCTGATGCGGCCAGCCATTGGCGCGCGGTTCACGTGGCAGTCGAAAACGGACATGAAGATCGTGATGCGCGGCAGCGGCTTCTCGCCCATCTCAAGTTCTGAAGGCGGCGTGAAGAACCCGATGAGGTCGACGCGCCCGTCAGCGGGGCTGATCACCAGACCATCCCGCGCCGGCGTGACGCGCGGGGGATCGCGAAAGAAGTAGGCGCACCACAGCGTCAGCAGCCAGCCGATCCAGCCGAGCGGCGACCACAGCCAGCCAAGCAGCAGTGCGGCCAGCGCAAACAGCCCGATGAACAGATAGCCCTCGGGATGGATGGGCACGAGCTGACGGCGGATGGAGTTGACAACGGACATGGGACAGCGAACCTCTGGCAAACGTGGCTCTGCGATAGCGGAATGCGCGGTGGCTGGGAAGCGCCGCGCGTGCCGCTCAGCCTTGGTTTGCATCCGTCGGCGGCGCGCAGATTGCCCTGAGTCCCACGAGCGCCACGACCGAACCGGCACAGGCAATGGCGGAGAGCCGCACCATCGCTCCCACGCCAAACTCCTGAAGCACCAGCGCATAGAGCGGCGGCGCAGCGGCGAAGGCAAGTTGCGTCGGCAGGCCGATCGCGCCCGTGATGCTCGCGAAGCCGGCGGAGCCGAAAAGCGTCAGCGGCAACGTGGCGCGGGCTACCGTCATCACGCCGGTACCCGTGGCAAAAAGCACGATGAAGGCAATGGCCGCAGCATTGCCGCCGGTGACGCCGGTCCATTCCGCAAGCCAAAGCACGAGGAATGACAGGAACGTCAACGTCGACGCGACAATCGCCAGCAGCAGCGCCGAGACGCGCCCCGCGAGAAGAATGTCGAACGTACGGGCCGCCATCGAGATCGGACCGCGCGCCGAAGCCACGGCCACAGCCAGCGCCGGCGCAAGGCCAAGCGCACCCATCAGGGCGATCATGTGGAGATCGAGCCCCCAGGACACGAACCCGCCCAGGCTGACCGCGAGCGTGAAAAGGACCGCTGCAAGACGTCGCCGGTGGAGCGGAATGCTGCCCTGCAGTTCCACACGCACCGTCGAGGCGGCCTCCCCCGATGCCCGGACGCGCAGCAATCCGAGATGAAGCGGCAGGCAGACAATCACGTTCAGCATCGCATAGAGCAGGCAAATGCGGCGCCAGCCGATCTGCGGCTCCAGCCATACCGTGAGCGGCCAGAAGATGGCCTGAGCCAGCACGCTCAGCAGCAGCATGCTTCCGATGGCGCGCCGCGCCCGCGCCGGATCATATTGCACCAGCGCCGCGCTCGCCCCCTGCGTCAGCCCCAGCGGCATGGCGAGGCCGAAGCAGGCCCAGGCGGCGAAATAGCCGACAGGTCCCTGCGCCTGCGACAGCACGACAAGCCCGAGCGCCAGCAGCAGCACACCGATGACCAGCCCCGGCCTCGCGCCGCGCCTGTCCGTGAACCGTCCTGCCAACGCGCCAGAGAAAGCCCCCAGCAGCACCATCAACGTCACGCCAAGATAGACCGAGGCTTGCGGAAGCCCGGTGGCGGCGGCAAACTCCGTCGCCAGCACGCCCGGCAGGAAATAGGTCGTACCCCAGCCGATCATCTGCGTGATCGCAAGCCCGATCACGACAGCGGAAAGGGGCGGTTGCCCCGCGGAATGTGTGTCGTCAGTCAGGCGACTCACAGCTCCAGCTTCACCCGAACCGTTGCTTCCTCGGCGGCAGCGGCGCGCTTGAGCGTCTCTTCGGCCTCCGCTGCCTCGCGCTGGCGGTTCCACATGGAGGCGTAGAGGCCGTCCTGTTCCAGCAGGACTCCATGGGAGCCGCGCTCGACGATCAGCCCCTTTTCGAGCACGATGATCTCGTCGGCGTTGATTACGGTGGAAAGCCGATGGGCAATGACGATGGTGGTGCGGTTCTGCGAGACACGGTCAAGCGCTTCCTGGATCTCGCGCTCGGTGTGGCTGTCGAGCGCCGACGTCGCTTCGTCCAGCACCAGGATGGGCGGAGCTTTCAGGATGGTGCGGGCAATGGCAACGCGCTGCTTCTCGCCGCCCGAGAGCTTCAGCCCGCGTTCGCCCACCTGCGCCTCGTAGCCTTCCGGCAGCATGGCGATGAGCCCGTCGATCTGCGCCAGCCGCGCGGCTTCGGCGATCTCGTCCTGCGTCGCGCCCTCGCGGCCGTAGGCGATATTGTAGCGCAGCGTATCGTTGAAGAGCACCGTATCTTGCGGCACCATGCCGATGGCATCGCGCAGCGACATCTGCGTCACCTCGCGGATGTCCTGCCCGTCGATGCTGATTCCACCACCCGCGACATCGTAGAAGCGGAACAGAAGGCGCGAAATCGTCGACTTTCCGGCACCGGACGGGCCGACGATGGCGACGGTCTTGCCGGCCGGCACCTCGAAGCTGATGCCCTTCAGGATCGGCCTCTCCGGCATGTAATGGAACGTCACATTGTCAAAGCGCACAGCGCCCGAAAGGATTTTCAGCGGCGCGGCACCGGGCGTGTCGGACACCTCGGCGTTGGTATCAAGGATACCGAACATCTTCTCGATATCCACCAGCGCTTGTTTGATCTCGCGGTAGACCATGCCCATGAAGTTCAGCGGCTGATAAAGCTGGATCAGCATGGCGTTGATCAGGACGAAATCGCCGACGGTGTTCTTCCCCGCAATCACATCCGCCGCCGACATCGCCATGCAGGCTGTCAGGCCGATGGTGAAGATGATGGCCTGGCCGCCATTGAGGATCGCCAGCGAGGTGTAGGCCTTGGTGCTCGCTTTCTCATAGGTCGCCATGGAGCGGTCGTAGCGGGCGTTCTCGCGGCCTTCCGCGCCGAAGTATTTCACCGTCTCGAAATTCAGCAGGCTGTCCACGGCCTTGGAATTGGCGTCGGTGTCGCTGTCGTTCATCTGCCGGCGTATGGTAATGCGCCAGTTGGTCGCCGAAACGGTGAACCAGAGGTAGAACGCGATCATCACCGTGATGACCGCCACGTATCGCCAGTCATACCCCCAGAGAAACACGCCGCAGACCAGCGCAAACTCGATGATGGTGGGGATGAGCGTGAGCAGCGCCATGCGCGACAGCTCCTCGATGCCATCCCTGCCGCGCTCCAGCACGCGGGTCAGGCCGCCGGTCTTGCGCTCCAGATGAAAGCGCAGCGACAGCCGGTGCATGTGCCGGAATACTTCGTTGGCAAGGCGACGCACCGCATGCATCGACACTGCAGCAAAGATGCCGTCGCGCAGCTGCTGCAACAGCGCCATACCGACGCGGGCCAAGCCGTAGAGTACGGTGGCAACGATTGGCGCGCCGATCAGCCACGGGAGCGCTGCCTCCGCCGTGACCTGGCCACCGGTGGTGGCGGCAACCAGCGCATCCGTCGCCCATTTAAAGGTGAAAGGCACGGTGACGGTGACGAACTTGGCAATGACGATCAGCACGAAGGCGATCAGCACCCGCGCTTGAAGGTCTTTCCTGTCCGACGGCCAGAGATAGGGCCATAGCTGCACGAGCGTGCCGAACATCGAGCCGTCGGCGGAGGGGGTAGGTGTCTTGGCTGCGGCGGCGGGTTTTGCACCCGCGCCCGGCGAGCCGGTGGCGCTGGACATTCGACTCTTTCAAAAGTGGTTCACGAAACCGGCTATAGGACTTCTGGGAGATTTCCGCATCCGGGGAATCGCTCTCGTTTTTGTGATGTGATCGATCAGCGGCGGCCGCTGACCAACCGGGAGACGCCCATGTCCTTGACCATCTGCGTCTACTGCGGCTCGGCCGACGGGCGCGATCCACGTTTTGTCGAAGCGGCGGAGGCGCTCGGTCGCGAAATTGGCAAGGCGGGCTACGGCCTTGTCTATGGCGGCGGCAACCTCGGCCTGATGGGCGCGGTCGCGCGCAGCGCCAAGGCGGCAGGTGCCAGGGTCACGGGCGTCATCCCGCATTTTCTCGTCACCAAGGAGAAACTGCTCGATGGCCTGGACGAGATCATCTTTGTAGACGACATGCACCAGCGCAAGATGACCATGTTCGACCGTGCCGACGCGTTCGTGGCCCTGCCGGGCGGCATCGGAACGCTTGAGGAACTGGTTGAGCAGATGACCTGGGCGCAATTGCGCCGCCACGGCAAACCCATCGTCATGGCAGATGTCGCGGGCTTCTGGCGACCCTTCATGGATCTTCTGGCGCATATGCGGATGGAGGGCTTCATCCGGCAGGGGCTGGAGGTGCAGACGCTCACGGCGGAAAAGATCGTGGACGTCGTGCCGATGATCGACGCCTGGATCGCCAGGCACGGACGGCCGCAGCTTTCGGCGGATTGGTTAAAGGGATTGTGAAACCCGTGCAGCGCTGTGCAATTGGCGCGGAATTTCCCGTCATGCCCGGGGGCACGCTCCTATCGGCTAGAGAAAACTCGCGATTTCCGACAGTGGTTTGCGCGTGATGGCGTAGGCCGGCACCGTGCAGCCTTCGGCGGGATAGCCGACAACCAGCAGGATATACGGCTTTTCCGTCTCCGGCCGGCCGCAGATTTCGTTGAGGAAACCCATGGGGCTGGGCGTGTGCGTCAGCGCCGCAAGGCCCGCTTCATGCAGCGCCATGACGAGAAAGCCCGTCGCGATGCTGACCGACTCCGGCACATAGTAGTTCTTCCGCAGCACGCCGTCGGCACTGACACTGCGGCGTGCACCAAAGATCGCGATGAGCCACGGGGCCACCTCGAGGAAGCCCTTGCCGGCATCGGTGCCGAGCGGGGCAAGGGCACCCAACCACTCCTCCCCCGCCTTGCCGGCGTAGAAGGCCGCCTCCTCGACCTCTGCCTCGACGCGGATACGGCGCTTGAGTTCCGGCGACGATACGGCCGCAAAATGCCAGGGCTGATGGTTCGCGCCGCTGGGTGCGGTGCCGGCTGCCAGAAGGCAGGTCTCGATCAGATCACGCGGCACGGGGCGGGGCGAGAAGTCGCGAATGCTCCGGCGTCGCCGCGCCCTTTCGAGGAAACCTTGCGCCCTCAGGCGACTGTCCTCGATGTCGAGTGTGGCATAGCCGGAGAGCGGGACAGGTTCATGCTTGATTGTCATCCCTGTAATTTCGCAGGAACGACGGCCAAAGCAAGCTGCCCCGACCGGCAGGGTTTGTCTGACAACCGAAACGAATCAAGATGGCAATCGCCGCAAGCTGGGCTAAGGACGGCGCATCACGAGGAGAGGAAGCACCATGACCCAGCATTTCGCGAATTTCATCGGCGGCGAGGCCGTCAAGGGCGAGCATGCGAGCATCAACCTCAACCCGTCGAACACCAATGACGCCATCGGCGAATTCGCCTCAGGCACCAAAACTGACGCCGACCACGCCGTTGCCGCCGCCAAAGCAGCTTTTCCTGCGTGGTCACTGAGCAATCCGCAGCTGCGGCACGATATCCTCAAGAAGGCCTCCGACGAGGTGTTGGCGCGCAAGGAAGAACTCGGCCGCATTCTCTCCCGCGAGGAAGGCAAGACACTGCCCGAGGGCATCGGCGAGGCGACGCGCGCCGGCCAGATACTCGCCTTTTTTGCCGGCGAAGCACTGCGACTCAACGGCGAGATCGTCAACTCCATCCGCCCCGGTGTGGGCATCGAGGTGACGCGCGAGCCTGTCGGCGTCATTGGCATGATCACACCGTGGAATTTCCCGATTGCCATCCCGGCATGGAAAATCGCCCCGGCGCTGGCTTACGGTAACACAGTGGTCATCAAGCCGGCCGATCTGGTGCCGCATTCTGCATGGGCGCTGGTCGATATTCTCAACCGCGCGGGCCTGCCGCCAGGTGTGCTCAACATCGTGATGGGCAAGGGCTCTGTCGTCGGCCAGGCGATCATCGACCACAGGGACGTCACCGCCATCTCCTTCACCGGCTCGGTCAATACCGGCCGGCGTATCGCCGCCGCCTGTGTAGCGTCCAGCCCGATGAAGAAGGTGCAGCTCGAAATGGGCGGCAAGAACCCGCTGGTCGTGCTCGACGATGCGGACCTGAAGATAGCGGTCGAGTGCGCTGTGAACGGCGCGTTCTTCTCCACCGGCCAGCGCTGCACCGCCTCCTCGCGCCTCATCGTGACAGACGGCATCCACGACGCCTTTGTCGCAGCGCTGACCGAGCGGCTGCAGGGTCTTGTTGTCGATGACGCG
>JBOFUS010000450.1:0-14887 GCA_051652685.1 Beijerinckiaceae bacterium | reverse complement strand
CGCGACGGTGCATCGTCAAAGCGCGGTTCGATCCGGTCCTTGCGCTTCTGCCGCCCCATAGGTCCTCCGGCCGCAGCCGGCCTCTTGTGAAAGAGACGATGCGACCAACCGCTTTAAGGCCAGTTTAAGGTTGATGGTTAACCGCACTCACGCCCATCAATGGGCGAGCGCGACCACGGGCGCGAGCGCAAGCGCCGTGCCGATACAGAGGCTCGCGATTACAAGCCAGCGGTGCAAAACGGGGCCCTGCATGGGTCAGCCCTCTCCTGATTCGTCTGCGTCAGAATGCCACGAACAACGTGGCGATTTAACGGCGACAATCAGCGACCGCGGAAAAGGTCCCAGAATGTTGGGGATTGTGGGGCTTCAGGCTGCGGAGCGGTCGGATCGAACCCACCTGTCGAAAGCGACGGCTGCTGCTCGAGCGGGCCGGGCCTCGGTGTCTGGCGGATGGCAATGGGCTGTCCGCCTCCCTTGCCATCCAGGTCATAGATGTCGTTGCGGAAATGCGCCGTGCCATCCGGCATGCCGTAGCCGGTGTAGTAGGTCCAGGCGACTGGCACAGCGCGGGCCAGCCGCACATCCTTGCGCTCACCCTCGGCGATGGCTTCGTTGATATCCGAAAGCCCCCAGCCGCCGTTCCCAAAGAGCAACCAGCCGGCGAGGTCCTTGACGTCCGCGACACGGACGCAGCCCGAGGAGTGGAAGCGATTGTCACCGGCAAACAGCCCCTTGGAGGGCGTGTCGTGCATGTAGACGGCCAGATGGTTGGGCATGTCGATCTTGATGCTGCCCAGTGAGTTACCGGCGCCCGGATCCTGCCGAAGCGTGAAATTCGCCGCGCGCTCCGTGCTCCAGTCAATGCTCGACGGGTTGATCTCGCGGCCTCTGCCGTCAAGGATGCGGATCTTCGACCGGGCGAGATAGCCCCTGTCCTTCTGCATCTTGGGAATGATGTCCTTCTTGATGATCGATGTCGGCACCGTCCACGTCGGGTTGAAGTTCACGCTGGTGATGCGCGTCTCAACCGGCGGCGAGGCGCGATCCGCCTTGCCGACAACCGCCACGTAGCGCCGGCGAACCTGGCCGCCCTCGATCGCTTCCACGGCGGCAGCCGGGATGTTCACGACGACATAACGCTCACCAAAACCGAAGGTGGAGGCGCGCATGCGGCCGAGCGTGGCTTCAAGCTGGCGCAGCCGCGTCTCCGCAGAAACATTCATGGCCGCCAGCGTCTGGCCCGAAACGATACCGGTCTCGCGCAGGCCATGGCGCAGCTGGAACCGGCGAACGCCCTCGCGAACGCCGTTCGGTCCATCAGCCAGACCGTCAAGGTCGCCTTCAATGCGCAGCCGCTCGGCAATCTGGGCTGTCGCACCACCGCCCACGCGCCGCCAGCCGCCCTCCGCAACAATGCGGCGATAGCGGGCGAGCGCAAGCTCGGTCGACTCGATCGACTGAGCCGAGAATGTCGGCCGACTGTCGCGTGGCAATGCTGTCTGGCGCGCAGGCGCGGCAGGGCGCTGGCGGCGAACGACAGATTTGGGTGCGACGGCCTGCTCCGTTGCGCCCGGCAGCGCCGGAGGCGGTGGCGGCAACACCTGTGCTCCGGGCGTGGCCTCCTGCCCCCACGCGGCCAAAGGCGCTAACGTGACAAGGCAGCCCGCGAGGAGACAGGCCGCAATGGAAGTGGCACGTGAGGCTGGCGCAGCGCGCATGGGCAGTTTCAGCACAGGTCCAACAAGTTTCTGACCCTCATTGCCACATTCCGGGACCGCCGGTCTATTGCCGGTTGACGAATGCCGGCAGCAGTCACCTTGCAGCAACAGAACCGGTCAGTGCAGCGTGCGCATTGCCAGCGAGCGTTCGCCCCGCGTCATCGCTGCCAGCCAGTCGACAACATCGCACAGGGCATCCTCGTTTGCACGCCCCCGGCCAAGTGCCTCTGTCGCAAGCATGATCTGCCGGTCGGCACTGGTGCCATCGCGAAAGATGCTGCGCACCTTGTGCAGTTCAGCAAGACAACCGAGGGCCAGGGCGTCTGCCGTTACCATGGCGACCAGCTCCTCGACGATCTCGGCCAGCGAACATTGGCGGCGGCGACCAAGGTCGATGAATGCGCCATGGATGCCGTGACGCTGGGCTATCCACTTGTTCTCCAGCGCGATGGCCCGGTCGCGCGCGCCGACCTCGGCGTTCAACAGCGGATTGTTCGTCAGGTGCCTGACCAGACAACGGTAGAGCGCGGCGATGGCGATGGTGTGGGATACGTCCGTGCAACTGTCGGCGATCCGCAGCTCGAGCGTCGGGTACTTCGCGGATGGCCGGATCGCCCACCAGATATAGCTCTCGTCGGGGATCGCTCCTGCATGAAGCAGCGCATCCACATAATTTCGATAGTCCGCGTCATCCCGGAAGAGATCGGGAATACCGGTCCGTGGCAGCTCGTCATAGGCGGCAAGCCGGTAACCCATCAGGCCAGTGCGGCGCGATTGCCAGTAGGGCGACGAGGTGGAGAGCGCCAGAAAAACCGGCAGATAGGGGGTCATGCGCCGCATGATGTCGATCCGGCTCACCGATTCCGGGATGCCGACATGGACATGCAAGCCACACAGGATGTTGCGCGAGCCGACCATCTGCAATTCATGCATGACGTGGTTGTAGCGCGGCTTTGGGGACTGGCGTTGCATGTCCCAGCGCGCAACCGGGTGGGTGCCCGACGCGAAGACGAGAAGATCGTGCTCGGCCGCCGTTGCCGCGAGGAGGCGGCGATAGCCAGCCAGCCGCTCTTCGGCGGCTGCCATGTCGAGCAACGGGGGTGTCACCACCTCGATCTGTGACTGCAGCATCTCGGAATGCACGGCGTCCGGCAACTGGCGACGCAGTTGCTCCTCAAAAGTCCGCAGGGTGCGCTTCGGCGTCTGCCGGGTGGTGGCATTCGAGAGGAAATATTCTTCCTCAATGCCGAATGCATATGCATCGCGCATGGGTAGCTCCCACAATCAGAGGCATTCCCACTCGCCGCTTGCATTCACTTGCGTCGCGACGTCTTCATCAGCGCGCGACCGATCACTTCCAATCGCGACATTTTTTGGGCGCGCGCGGGGCGGCCCGCGCCCATCCCGATCTGATGGCTGCCGACCCGGACGCCACTGATTGCATCACTGCCGATGGAAAGGTTGGTCGATCAAAGCTTGAAGATGGCGTCGGCAGCGCTTCTGGCGGAGCTTTTGGCGACAACAGCCTGTTCGAGGCGAGCGATTTCAACTTGCAACTGCGCAATCCGTTCACGCAACTCATGGACCGATAAACTGCCAAGCTCCTGGCCAATCTGATGAATAGTCGGCTTCTTTGGCGCATCTTCGTCTATTTTCATCGTATTCAACCCCATAAAGCGTCCATTTCGCAACAGTGGAAGGCAATGTCAGCGCGTTTGCATATTTGGTCCCTTAACCGGCTTGCCTTGCCCAATCGCAATGCGTACGCGCCCCAAGTCTGTTCCCAGAACCCCAAGTCTCGTCCCAGAAACGGAATTCTAGCGATGTCCCGTACCGCGTCCATCTTCGCCGCAGTTATAATTTCACTGGCGACGACTTCCGTACGTGCGCAGGACGTGCCGGCGACTGTCAACTGCGACGTGCGCATGCAACCGCGTGAGTATGGCGAGTGCATCCGCAAGGCGCAGGAGGACAGCGACCGCGCCATGCGCGATCACCTTCAGGCGATCCTGACGGTTGTGGATGCGACGTCGAGTATGCCCGGGCCACAAAAAATCCGCTGGAAGAAGGCGATCGACGACAGTCACGCCATGTGGATGCGCTTCCGCAATGGCGAATGCCAGGAACTCACGATGTTCGAGACGCCAAACAAGGCGCGCATCGCCGAAGAGCAGCGGCTTTGCCTGATATCGCACAACGTCCGCCGCATGGACGAATGGCGCAAGCGCTACCCTACGGTCACCGCAGGGCGCTGACCGGCTGGTTCCCTAACCTTGGCGTCAAGTTTTGGGTTCCATGACGTTCTTGCCGACAAGGTAGAGGATCGTGGTTGCCACACCTGCAACGGCCACGAAAACAGGCATTGCGTACATCGACCGTTCGAGAAGCTGCCCGAGCCCCGCGCCGACAAGTGCTGCGAGGCTCATCTGCAACAGCCCTTGAAGTGACGACGCGGCACCGGCGCGATCCGGGAAGGGCATCATCGACCCGGCGTTTGCCTGGGGCAGCACCAGTCCGACGCCAGCCGCATAAAGTGCCATCGGCAGCGTCACCTCAAGCGAACTTCCGGTGCCGATCAGCATCAGTGCAAGCATCGACAGACCGCCGACCGCGAGGCAGGTGACGCCCATGCGCATGATGAAGAGCATGCCACGCTGCATGACGACTTTCTGCGTGAAGATCGATCCCGCGATGAAACCCAGCACTGCGAAACCAAACGAAAGCCCGAAAGCCAACGGCGAGAGCGCGTATCGGCCCTGAAGCACGAAGGATGAGCCCGATATGAAGCAGAACAGCCCGCTGTAGGTGAGCGTCGCCATGGATGCGAAGACACGGAAGGCCGGGACTGCGGCGATCTGGCGGAACCCGCGAAAGATGCCGAGCGCCGAAATCGGCTCGTTGCGTGGTTCCTTCAAAGTCTCCGGAAGGCGGAAGAACACCACACCAACGAGCGTCACGGACGCGAGAAGCAATGCGATGAAGCTTGCACGCCAGCCGAACAGCGGTTCAAGCAAGCCGCCGATGACTGGCGCGATGGCCGGTGCCAGCCCCATGATCATGCCCATCCGCGCCAGTTCCTGCCCGGCACGCGGACCGCTGTAGAGATCGCGCACGATGGCGCGCGCGAGCACCACCGGCCCCGCTGCACCCACCGCCTGGACAAATCGCCCGATGATCAGAAGTTCGATGGAGGTGGCCAGCGCACAGGCGGCGCTTGCCATCGCGTAGAGACCGAGCGCCACAAGAATGACCGGCCGCCGACCATACTTGTCAGAGATCGGGCCATAGAAGATCTGGCCGAAGGCAAAGCCCGCCAGATAGAATGACAACGTCAGCTGGACATCGGAAATCTCGACGCGAAGGTTCCGCGCAATCGACGGAAGCGACGGCAGGTAAAGGTCGGTGGAAATGGGTCCGAGCGCCGTCAGCATGGCGAGCGCAGCCGTCATGCCGATGGAGCCGGGGATTAGACGCATAATTCAAGACTAATGGAACGTCAGGTCCAATGTCGAGCGTCGAATCGGCAACGCCCCCGTTGACGGAACAGCCGCACGAGCGGCTCAGTTGCGATAGCGATCCTGCCACTGGCGCTCGCCGATGCGACAATCGGCCTTTGGCCGGTCCTCCGCCGTGTCGCTTGCGGGGATGATGCGGGGCTGGTCCATGGGCAATGGCAGCGATGAAATCTCGCGGATGATCTTGGTGCGCGTGGCGTTGATGAACTGGTCCCGCTCGCGGATGGCGATCATGAACGCACCCGGTCCACCGATGACGCAGTCGCTGTAGTAATCATCCAGCGCATCGAGATCGAAGGCGGAGCGACGGCCGTTGTTGATCATGATCGGCAGCCCGTTGATGACGATGCCGGCCTTGAGCGCCGCGTCGCGGGCCTCGCCGATGCCGATGCCATGGTTGTTGGGTCCGTCACCGGAGACATCCAGCACGCGGCGCGAGCTGTGGTAGCCGTTGCCCTCGAACAGCTCCTGTCCGAACTGGATCGCGCCGGAAATCGACGTCCGGTACCAGCGCGAAACGGGTGCCGCCGCCAGCTTGGCAACAAAAGCGTCGGCCGTTTCAGGGCCCTCGATGATCTGCCATGGCACGACAATGCGCTGCGTATTGGCACCTGCCCATTCGAAATAGGTGACGGCGATCTTGCCGATGGCGCCGCCCTTGATCGCCTGGAACACCTCAGGCGAAGTCAATGCACGGATGTAGCCTTCGCGCTGGAGGCGCTGCTCCTCAATGTCCATCGAATAGGAGATATCGACGGCCAGTACGAGCTCGAGGTCGACTTCATGCTGGCCGTTGCGCGCCAGACCATTGGAAATGGAGTTGAGGGCGGCAAAGAGTACCAGCGCGAGAGCGGCGAAACGCAGGCCGCCAACTTTCCAAGATCCGGTCGCCATCCGCGCTCTCCTCGTTCCGCTCGGCCGCGTCCAGGAGAAGCCCGAAGGGTCACCCACGCGTTCTCAGATTCCCTGGTCGTCGTGCTCGACAGACAGCTTCTCCGCCGCTTCGCGAATACCCTTCAGATAGGGATTGATCTGCAGGGCCTTCCGGAAAGCGGACAGGGCTTTGCGGCCGTCGCCATTCTGTTGAAAAACGAGGCCGACGCCGGCCATGGCCTGATAGTGGCGCGGCTCCAGTGCCAGCGTCTGGCGCAGATCGCGCATCGCGGCGTCGAAATCCTTGTTCTGGAAATGCACAGAGGCGCGGCGGTTGTAGGCTTCCGCCCAGTCCGTCTTCAGGGCGAGGATGCTGTCGAAAAGATCAAGCGCGGCCACGCGGTCGCTGGCCGCGTTCGCTTGCCTGGCGCGATCAAGCAGAAGGTCGAGCGTGTCGCTGCCCGAACGGGCCCACACCCGGTCGATCTGATCGGCAAGCAGGCGTGCCTCGTTCTCGCTTCCGGCAGCAGCAAGCCGTTCGAACAGCTGATCGACACGGGATTGATGGCGCGGGTCAGGGGCTCGCCGCTGCGGCTCTGCGGGAGCTGCCTGCGCCGGACCGGAGGGCGCGCTCCGCGACCCCTGTCCGAAGGCCGGAGCAGCCGAGAAAGCGAGGATCGCGACAAATGTGAAAAGCCGATGACGCATAGCCGCAGAGGCTAGCGTGATCGGCCGGCATGGTCAAAGAGGAAATGCGGTGAGTGAACTCTGTCCACCCGTCAGGGCTCGATCAGCCCTGACGCGCCTTGAAACGCTTCTGCGTCTTGTTGATGATGAAGACGCGGCCCTTGCGGCGCACCAGCTGATTGTCGCGGTGGCGCTTCATGAGCGACTTGAGGGAATTGCGGATTTTCATGGCGGTGTTCCGTAAAAACAAGACGCGCCGGCGAGGCGCGTCTGGAAATGTGATCGTGGCAAAAGCACAATCCCGTCCGTCGGGCAAGAGGTATCGCGGAAAAACCGCTCTGGTCCCCGTCTCTAACCGTCCATTAACCACGCGGCTTTACCCTTCCGTAAGCATACTGATCGAGTTCCGGATGGTGGATGCGGGCGACGGATGCGGATGATGGATGGACGTGTTGTCGGGACGGAAAGACACCGCTGCCGGGCTTTTTCTCGCGGGCGTCCTGACGCTTTTCGCGGGTGAAGCCCTCGCGCAGGCGGCTCTCAGGGGTGCCGTGGAGGAAGACCCGATCAACCGGGTCGGCCGCACCGCGGGTGATATCGCCCGAAACGTCACGCCAACCGGATCACGCGCCGTCGGCGCGCCGGCGTTGCGCCAGAACACCACCCGGCGGCGGCTCGCGCCATCTGCCGCCCGTGGTCCGCAGCGGGATGGTATTGTCGATGCGCCGGGTGGCACCTCGACCGAACTGCGCGGCGTGCGGCGTCCGGCGCAGCAGTCCTTCCGTTCGCTTGAGCGCCCGGTGAATACGGCGGTGCTCGCGCCCAATGGCGAGCAACTGGTCAACCAGGGCCTTGCCGCGCCCCTGACACCACGGCGCGCCCGCCAGTCCGCAGAAGACCCTTTCGCACCGAATGGCCTGCGTCTTGGCACCTTCGTCGTGAGCCCCACGGTGGATCTCCAGGGCGGCTATGATTCCAATCCTGAGCGGCGTGACAGCACGCAACGCCGCAAGGGCTCGACCTTTGCCCGCGCCGAAGCAGGACTGGGGCTTCGCTCTGACTGGTCGCGCCACCAGCTATCGGCAGAGATCAGGGGTGGCTACAGCCGTTTTTTTGCCACTCCCGACGCCAACCGGCCCGATGCCAGCGGACGCGCCAACCTGCGGCTCGATGCCACGCGCGATACCGCCTTCGACGCGGAGTTGCGCGGCCGCCTGGATACGCAGACGCCGGGCGGCGCGAACCTCACTGGAACCGCTGTCGGGCGCCCCTTCGTCTATCAGACCGGGGCCTCCGCCGGCGTCACGCAGCGCTATAACAGGCTGGCACTCTCCGCCCGGGCGTCTGTCGACCGATCTGACTTCGAGGATGCCAAGCTTTCAGGCGGCCAGACGCTGTCCCAGCGGGAAAGGAACTTCACCCAGTATGGCCTGCGCTTGCGCAGTGGCTATGAGGTGACGCCCGGTATCATCCCCTTCGCCGAAGCCCTGATCGACACGCGCCGTTATGACGAAAAGCGCGATGGCGCTGGCTTCCAGCGGGATTCCACTGGCCTTCAGCTGCGGCTTGGCTCCAGCTTTGAACTGACGCGCACGCTGACGGGCGAGATCATCGGCGGCTATGGCCTGCGCCGGTTCGAGGACCAGCGCCTGCGCGATCTGCGCGGGCCGGTGGTCGAGGCTGGCCTGTCGTGGTTCGCCTCGCCGCTGACCACGCTTCGACTCAGAGCCGCGACGGAATTTGACGAAACCACGATTGCCGGTTCTTCGGGCTCGATCAACCGTCGTATCGGCGCGGAGATCAGCCACGCCTTCCTGCGCAATCTGGCACTGACGGCAGGCGTGAGCTTCGCCCGCGCCGACTTCACTGGCATTGTGCGGCGTGACGACACGCTGAGGATGACGCTGGCGCTCGACTACAATCTTGGCCGAAACGCCGTCCTGCGCGCCAGCTATGCCAATGAGCGCACCACATCGAACACGCCAGGCAACAACATCTCGGCCAACGTCTGGCTGTTTGGCGCGCGGATGCAGTACTGACCGACAAACTGGCGAAGAGGGCGCTCCGCTCAGGCTTCGTTTGCTGCCCGTTCCGCCTTCCCCGCTGCAACCAGCCTGTTGGTCGCCGTCTCGATGGTCTCCTGCAGGAGGGCGTGGAACTCTTCTTTCGGCAGTCCCGGCGGAATGACGGGCAGGAACTCCAGCACGATGGTGCCTGGATATTTGATGAACCCCTGCCGCGGCCAGAACACGCCTGCGTTAATGGCCACCGGCAGCACGGGTCTGTTTAGTGCGGCATAGAGATGGGCGACGCCCATCTTGTAGTTCGGCGGCGCATCGACCGGACGGCGGGTGCCTTCGGGAAAGATGACGATCTGGCCACCGTCCTGCACGGCAAGGGCAGCCGCCTTGTTCAGGGCCGCTATCGCTTCCGCCCTGTTGCCGCGATTGATCGTCACCTGGCCGGTCCGCATGAGGTAAAGCCCGAAAAGCGGCACCCACATCAATTCACGCTTCATGATGTATCGCGGGCTAGGCACATGCGCGGTGAGCGCGAAGGTCTCCCACGCCGACTGATGCTTTGAGGCGACGATGTAGCCGGTGCCCTCGGGAGGAATGTTCTCCTTGCCGCGGATCTCGTATTTCACGCCGCAGATGAATGCGTGCAGCTTCACATGCGTCCAGCACCAGTTGTGGAGCACGTGCTTGAAGATCTTGTCCTTCGGCAGCAGCAGCATCGGCAGTGCCAGCACGAACCAGAGAATGTTGCTCAGGACGAACAACACCAGAAAGACGAGCGAGCGCAGGAAGAGCATGGTGCGGCCGGGACATCGCGGCGGGTCTAGAGCACCTGCGCTAGAGCACCTGCCGCCGGGGATGGGATGCCGCCATGTCGTCCGAACGAAGGGCACCCGTCAAGCGGGCGCGGACGTAGGAGACAAGGAACTTGCCGTATTCATGGCCAAGCGTCTTCACCAGTGCCGGATCACGCCACATGTCGAGGGCCCTCAGCCGCTCCGTAACGACGGGCGCCGGGATGAGCGTCACGTCCGGCATCTGGCGGCGGAATTCAACCAGGGCACGCGGCATGTGGTGGCTCGATGTGACCACCACCAGCGAGCGATAGCCGCGCCGTGCCGCCCACCGTCCGGTCTCCAGCGCATTGCCCACTGTGTTGCGTGCTTCGCGGTCGACGTCGATGCAGCAGTGCAGCCACGCCTTCAGCGCCGGTGTCTCGCGCACCACACGCTCCAGCGGCGTGTGACTGTCCACACCGCTGATCAGCAAACGCTGGCCGCGCCCTTCCGACAGCCAGGTGACTGCATCCGCGATGCGATCGGGGCCGCCCGTGAGCGCCACGATGCCATCTGCCGGGGGGATGCCACGGGGTTCCGAGCGCTCGATGGTGGCGACAAAGGCGAAGAAACCACCGCAGAATGTCAGGATAGCAAGCGCAAGGCTACCAACGAGAACAGCCTGAAGCCGACGCAACCGGCGGAAAGGCCTGTCGTCGGTGGCGCTCCACTGTCTGGTCGCCTCTGTCACCATTTATAATACCTTGATCGGAATTCCGGCGATTCGGTGGCGTTGGACACGCATCATGATCTTCTAGTCGAGCCCCCGCAAGTTGCGGTAAACCGTGACGCGCGACACGATCGCCGTTGTCAGTGCCACGACGAGCGCGATAGCGAACACGGCAGCGTAACCCCGCAATCCTAAAGCAAAGGTTCCAAACAGCGCCTCCAGCTGATCGCCGCCCGGAGTTGCCTCCAGCCGCCGCGCCAGCAGGCCCGCCGCCCAGAAGGTGATCATCGCCACGCCGCCGCCGATTGCGCCGCCGCGCAGGCCCAACCGCAGGAAGTGCTTCTGGAATTCCTTCGCGATGAAACCGTCGGATGCACCCACGAGGCTCAGCACTTCGATGATGTCGCGGTTGCCGGCCATCGCGCCGCGCGTGGCAAAGGCAATGGCAAGGCCTGTCGCCACCAGCACCAGCAGCATGAGCACGAGCCCGACCACGACCATGGCATTCGCCATGGCACCAAGCCGGCTGAGCCAGAGCCGATGATCATCGAGGCTGGCGGAGGGCACCTCGGCCTGGAGCCGCTGGCGGAGCGCGGCGAAGTCGCTGCCGCCGGCCACCGAAACCTCCAGCAGACGCGGCACCGGCAACTCGGAAAGATCGAGGCCTGCGCCGAGCCATGGCTCCAGCAACCGCTCGGAGGCTTCCTTGTCATTGATGCGGACGGCGGAAACGCCGGCGGCGGCGCGCGCGATCTCGGCCGCCCTGGCCACATCGCGCTCCAGATCGCGCCCCTGACGCGGGCGCACCTGGATTGTCACCTCGCGCGAGATGTCGGCGCGCCAGGACGATGAGGCCGACGCGACCAGTTCGACTGTACCAGCCGTCATCGAGGCAAGGTAGGTCATGATCGCAACCACGATGACCAGCGCCCGGCCCGCGATGCTGCCAGCGGCCAGCAGCGAGGCGTCATTTCGCATGGGCGGCGCAGGATAGGCACCCGGTGCCGGCGGCGGAACAGCCGAGGCTGGCACGACACTCATTCCTCGACCCTCATGCGACCGTCCGCGAGGATGAGGCGTCTTGCCGGCATCTGGTCCATGAGCGCCCAGTCATGGGTCGCCATGACAATGGCCGTGCCGAGCTTGTTCAACTCGACGAACAGCCTGACGAGCCGCTTCGCCAGCACCGGATCGACGTTGCCCGTCGGCTCATCGGCCAGCAACAGTTCGGGGCGGACGATCAGGGCGCGGGCGATGGCCGCGCGCTGCTTCTCGCCACCTGACAGGATAGCAGGCGGCACGTGCATGCGATCGCCAAGTCCCACCCAGCGCAGGAGCTCAATCACCTCCGCCCGGTAGCTGCTCTCGTCCTTGCCCTGCACCCGGAGCGGGAGGGCTACGTTCTCGTAGGTTGTCAGATGGTCAAGCAGGCGGAAATCCTGCCAGACAATGCCGATCTTCCGGCGCAGCGCTGTGACGCGGTCCTTGCCCATGCGCGAGGCATCTTCGCCAAACAGATGGATCATGCCCCGCGTCGGCTTCAGCGTGGCCAACATGAGCCGCAGCAGTGTCGTCTTGCCGGCACCCGATGCGCCGGACAAAAACTGGAAAGACCGTGGCTCGATCTGGAACGAGAGATCCCTGAGGATCTCGCTTCCCAGCCCGTAGCGCAGGCCGACGTTTTCGAACTTGACGAGCAAGAGCTCTCCCTCAGGCGGCGTAAGACCTTCCAGCGATGACTCATCGTGGATATCAGCCCATCCTTTAACTGGGAGTTAACCATATTGGGACGACGAATAATCGGCATGCGCAGTTCCGCGCATCGTCACCGCCGACCTGGCCTGCCGGACTGCTCATGGACATCGCCTGCCCAAGCTGCGCGACGCTCTACGAGGTGGATGAAGCGACCCTGCCTGACACCGGCAGGCGGGTGCGCTGCGCCGCCTGCGGTGAGGTCTGGCGCGCTTTTCGCGCCGAAGCGGTTGAAGCCACCGAAGTTGCGCCGGAGGCGACTGTGTTCACCGACACGCCAGAGACGGCCGCTGACGCTGATGCTCCCGGGGAGCCGGCTTCGGCTCCGCTGCAGGAAGAACCATTTCCCGCGCGCGGCGCGACCATCATCCGGAACAAGCCTGGAAAGAAAGCGAAAGCACCAGGCCTGCTGCGCAAACTCGCGACGTGGCCCGTGGCCGCCTGCGTTGTGGGGGCCGTGCTGGTCGCTGGTGCTGTCCATCAGCGAGCGCGCGTCGTTGCGGCCTTTCCCCAGTCCGCCAAGCTCTACGCCGCTGCCGGTCTGCCGGTGAACCTGCGCGGCATCGAGATTGCCAACGTGAAAAGCCGGCTGGTCGAAGACAATGGGGTCAGCATTCTGGTTGTCGACGGCGACCTGAAGAACGTCGCCGGCCGCAAGGTCGACGTTCCGCGCCTGCGTTTCGCGGTGCTTGGTGCGATGGGCGAGGAAATCTACATCTGGTCAGCCCAGGCAGACCGGCCAAACCTGAACGCAGGCGAGGCGCTGAACTTCCGGCGACGGCTTGCCTCGCCGCCTGAGGGTGCCAAGGATGTGAGCGTGCGTTTCCTCACGGCGGGCGATATAACGTCCGGCCTGAAGTGAGGACGTCATGAACGACAACGAGAGCCGCCGGACCATTCGTGTTCTTTTCGATGCCGAGCGCATTGCAAAACGAAATCATGAGCTCGCCCTGTCAATCAAGGCGACCAAGCCCAAGGACCTGCTCGTCGTTGCCGTGCTGAAAGGCAGCTTCATGTTCGCAGCCGACCTCATCCGCGCGCTGCATGATGTCGGCATGGAACCGCAGGTCGAGTTCATCCACCTTTCGAGCTACAATAGCGGCACCCGCTCGTCGGGGCGCGTCGAGATCCTGCGCGACATCGACAGCCCGGTGGAGGGTCGCGACGTTCTCCTGGTAGACGATATTCTGGAAAGTGGCCGCACGCTCGCCTTCGCCAAGGATCTGATCATGGCGCGGGGTGCGCGCTCGGCTGACGTCTGCGTGCTTCTGGAAAAGCCCGGCAAGCGTGCGGTGAACATCGACGCGATGCATGTGGGCTTTGTCTGCCCGGACCAGTTCGTGGTCGGTTACGGCATGGACATCGCCCACGCCTTCCGCCAGCTTCCTTATGTCGGCGTGGTGGACCACGACGGCGATGCCAACCAGCTCAGCATGATCTGACAACCGGGAGAACGAGACCGATGGCCCGGATACTGATCGCCGAGGACGACGAGCCGGTGCGCGGCTTTGTCAAGCGCGCGCTCGAGATGGACGGTCACGTGGTCGTCGCGGAACCGGACGGCGCGGCAGCGCTGGAACGGCTCGAGGAAGAAGACGGTGCGTTCGACCTGCTGCTCTCGGACATCCGCATGCCGCTAATGGACGGCATCGCGCTGGCGCTTGCCGTCGGTCGCTCCTTCCCCGGCCTGCCAATCCTGCTGATGACGGGCTTCGCCGACCAGCGCGAGCGCGCGCATGATCTTGACGCCATCGTGCAGGACGTCGTCACGAAGCCGTTTTCGCTCGTCGAGATCCGTGCTGCAGTGGCGCGCGCAATTGTCGCGGAGAAGCGCAAGGCGGCGTGACATATCTCATGGCTGCGCCCGGAGCAGCGCATGCGAGATGGTCGGCCATGTCATCGGAACACGGATCACCCCCGGATGCGGCAGCAGAAGCCTGCACGCTGACGGTCTACTACGACGGTAGCTGCCCGCTTTGCCGGCGCGAGATCGCGCTTTATCAAAGAGCTGACGGCTCCGACGTGATCGATTTCAGGGATGTGAGCCAGATGGACGCCGTGCCCGGCGATCTCACACCAGCAGCAGCCATGGCGCGTTTTCACGTGCGGAATGCGAATGGGAAGCTGGTCGATGGCGCACGCGGTTTCATCCAGCTCTGGCTGACGTTGCCGCGCTGGCGCTGGCTGGGACGCATCGCCGGCATCCCGCCGCTGCCGTGGCTCCTGGAAGGGCTCTACCGGGCGTTTCTGCCCGTGCGCCCTTTGCTGCAGCATTGGGCGCGGCGCTTGGGTTAAGCGCCCGCCGCCCTTTCCTGAAACGCGCCTACTTGTTTTTCTCGACCTGCGAGAATTCGAGTTCGACCGGCGTGGCGCGTCCGAAGATCGACACCGCGACCTTGAGGCGCTGCTTGACCTCGTCGACTTCCTCGACCGTACCGTTGAACGAAGCAAAGGGCCCGTCTGCCACCTTGACGTTCTCGCCGATCTCGAAAATCACAAGCGGCTTGCCGCGCGTCTCGCCGGCCTCGACAACCTGGCCCTTGATGCGTTCGGCTTCCGATGCCGAGATTGGCACTGGCTTCGCCTTGTCCGCACCGAGGAAGCCCGTCACGCGCGGTGTGTTCTTGATCAGATGATAGGCCTCGTCGGTCAGATCGACATTGACCAGCACATAGCCAGGGTAAAGCTTGCGGTCGACCATGATGCGCCGCCCCTTGCGCACTTCGGCGACCTCTTCCGACGGCACGAGGATCTCGTCGAACAGTTCCTGCAGGCCCCGCTGCTCCGCCTGTTCACGGATCGACTGGGCGACCTTGTT
>JBOFUS010000449.1:0-1090 GCA_051652685.1 Beijerinckiaceae bacterium | reverse complement strand
TCTTCTCGGTGATCCTGATCGAGTTCGTGCGCGGCGTGCCGTTCATCACGGTGCTGTTCATGGCCTCCAACATGCTGCCGCTGTTCGTGCCGGAGCAGTATGCGCCGGACAAGCTGCTGCGCGCACTGATTGCCGCCGTGATCTTCGCTTCCGCCTATATGGCCGAGGTGGTGCGCGCCGGCCTGCAGGCCCTGCCCAAGGGACAGTATGAGGGCGCCATGGCGATGGGCCTTGGTTACTGGCAGATGATGCGCCTCATCATCCTGCCGCAGGCGCTGAAGGTGACGATCCCCAACATCGTCAACACCTATATCGGCCTGTTCAAGGACACGACGCTGGTCGTGGTCGTCGGCCTCTTCGACTTCCTGAAGACCATCGAGGCGGCGCGCATCGACCCGAAATGGGCGGCACCCACCACGTCGGCGACCGGCTACATGTTCGCCGCCATTTTCTACTTCATCTGCTGCTACGCCATGTCCCGCTACGCCAGGGCCACCGAAGAGCGCCTTGCCAAAGCCGACCGGCGCTGACGGCGCGACCACGACCGACTGCCCCCATCCTGAGCCTGTCGAAGGATCGGGGACAGTCCACCACCATGGTTCTTCGACCCTTCGACAAGCTCGGGGTGAGGACTTTGGAGGTGTAAGACCAATAATTACGACGAAGGGAAACAGTCCATGTCCGCAGCCCTTGCCTACAAGCCCACGCCCCTGAAGAACGCGACAGCCGTCGAACTGAAGAATGTCCACAAGTGGTACGGCGAGTTCCATGTCCTCAAGGACGTCAACCTTGCCGTTGCCAAGGGCGAACGCCTCGTGATCTGCGGCCCTTCGGGCTCGGGCAAATCAACGATGATCCGCTGCATCAACCGGCTGGAAGAGCACCAGAAGGGCCACATCATCGTGGATGGCACGGAGCTGACGAGCGATCTCAAGAAGGTCGACGAAATCCGCCGCGATGTCGGCATGGTGTTCCAGCACTTCAACCTCTTCCCGCACCTGACCATCCTCGAGAACCTGACGCTCGCGCCGATCTGGGTGAAAAAGATGCCCAAGAAGGACGCCGAGGAAATCGCCATGCATTTCCTCCA
>JBOFUS010000448.1:0-8201 GCA_051652685.1 Beijerinckiaceae bacterium | reverse complement strand
GCCGTCAGCGCCCAGACAAGCGCATCGAGCCTGTCCGGCGAGCGTCCATCAGGCAAACCATCCGCAGCAAACAGGCACATCTCGTCTTCCAGTGCAGGAAAGCTTCCGGCGTGGCGGACGCGGCCCTGCGCGTAGAGCGCGGCGATGGGTTCGGCCCGAAGATACTTGCCGCGCGAGGCGCGCACCTTGCGGATGGGCAGCGTCGGATCGACCTGCCTGAGCACGGATTCCACCATGTCGCCGCCTTGGTTGACCTCGGCCACGAGGCTGTCGGCTTCCAGCCGATGGTAGAGTTCCACGGCGCGGGCCGCCCAGGCTTCGGGCTTCAGGCTGGCCGCACTGGCGTCCGCCAGCACCACCAGCCTGCCATCTTCCCGCAGGCCCGCCGCCACCACACCGCAGCGGGAGCGGCGGCCGGAGCCTGCCGGCGGGTCGACCGCCACCACCACCCGCGCCAGCCCCTCGCGGGGCTGGTGGGGGATGCGCAGCGCGTCGAGTTGCGCCCGGCTCCAGAAGGCGTCGGCGCGCTCCTCGACGATCTCGCCGTCGAGTTCCTGCCGCCCGAGCCGTGTGCCCTCGTAGCGCTTCACCACCCGCTCCAGAAAAGCGGGCGCGAGATTATAGGCATTGGCGAAGGTGCCAGCCCGGCTCATCGCCGTCAGCGGGTCCGCCGCCAGCCGCTTGATGAGCGGCGTGGGGCGCGGCGTCGTGGTGACGATCTCGCGCGGGTGCTGCCCCAGCCGCAGCGCGAACTGGAGATTGTCCCAGGCAAGTTCGGCGTTCCGCCACTTGGCAAGTTCATCGCACCAGGCGGCATCGAACTGCGGTCCGCGCAACGCCTCGGGTTCCTCCGCCGAAAACGACTGCGCAATTGCGCCATTGTTCCAGACGAGCCGTCGCCGGCCTACCTCCCAACGCGGACGGTCGCGGGCGGGATGCACGGCCAGCAGGCCGGAAACGCCGTCCACCATCACATCGCGGACATCGGCGAAGGTCTCGCCGACCAGCGCCAGACGCCCGACCGGGGCGACGCCCCGCTTCGGATTTCCCATGGCGAGGCTTCTGATCCATTCGGCCCCGGCGCGGGTCTTGCCCGCGCCGCGTCCGCCCATCACCAGCCATACCGTCCAGTCGCCGCCGCCCTGTCCACGCTCCGGCGGCAACTGGTCGGGGCGCGCCCAGAAGGGCCAGTCGCAGTTGACGGCCTCGATCTGCCGCCGTGTCAGCGTTGCGAGAAAACTGGCCAGTGGATCAGGAGTGAGGCCTTGTGCAGCCTGGTTCCCTGGTGCCGCGCTCGCGGGCAATCCGTCGCAGCCGCTGGCCGAGCGCCTCGCGCAACTCGTCGAGGTCGTCGGGGGCTGCGTCATCGTCATCTCCGTCCGCGAAGCTTAGCTCCGCCGTGGACAATTCCCTCAAGGTTTTGGCAAGCACCGCCAGCACGCGGGCGTCACGCTCCGCATCGGCCGCCGGGCGTGTGCCCAGCGCCACGCGGGCTTCGACTTCCGCCGCCTGCAGCTCCGCCGCACGCCACAGCCTCGCCGTGAGTGCAGCACGCTGCGTGTTCATGTCGTGATGTGTCCTGAGCTCCGCCATTCCCATTCCCCGCGCAATACCGGCGGGAGCCTCGGATACGCCAACTCCGCCCGCCAGCCGCAATTCCTGAGCGTGCTTGGACCCTAGCCCGCCAGCGTCACGCTGTCAAGGATTTTTTTCCTATGATAAATCGGGGGATTTCTTGATTTCCCTAGATGGGCTTCTGCTTGCCGTCGACGTCCCGGTTGGGCCAGGCGCGGATACGGCGTTTCATCTCGCTCACGGTCACCTGATCCTCGCGGGCATGCACCCGGCCTTTCACGGATACTCCAGCCTTTTCAACGGTTTGTGGATCACCAGAGACGAGCGGATGCCACCACGCAAGGCCCCTGCCCTCGTTGATCCGGCGGTAGGCGCAGGTCGGCGGCAGCCAGCGCAGGTTGCGCACATCCGCGGGCGTCAGCGTCACGCAGTCCGGCATGCGTTTCGAGCGGTTTGGATAGTCGCTGCAGCGGCAATTGCCGGCGTCGAACAGGGCGCAAGCGACATCGGTGTGGTAAAGTTCGCCGGTGTCCTCGTCCTCAAGCTTGAGCAGGCAGCAGCGGCCGCAGCCGTCGCAGAGGCTCTCCCATTCGCCCGGCGTCATGTCGTCGAGCGTCGTGGTCTCCCAGAAGGGTTTGGCGGTGGCTTCCATCCGCCGGGAGTGCGCCGACGAGCGGCGCGGGGCAAGCGCTATTTCGTCAGCTTCAGCGCCACCAGCTGTTGTGCGATGGTGTTGAAGATACCGGACAATTGCGCGGCGTTCGGCGAGTCGAAATACATTTCAGGCTTCGACGCGCAGGGTCCGTAGAGCGCCTTGTTGGCCGCCGTGCCGGCTTCCAGCGTGATCGTATAGATCATCACGCCCTTCTGCTTCAGCGTCGTGCAGGTCTGCTGCACCCAGCCATCGACGTTGCGCGCGGCGGCGTTCTGGTCCAGCGAGCCGTAGCGGTTCTGGTAGAGATAGGAATAGCTGCCGTAATCGGACAAGTGCTCCTGCTTCTTTGCGCCGTACACGACGTTCTCGCCGTCCGTCAGCAGCACGATCACCTTCTGCGCCGCCGGGTCGGTGAAGGCGCGGCCACCGGTGTAGGGGGGCTCCGGCGAGAGCACGCGCCAGCCCCACATCAGGCCTTCGGAGACGTTCGTTCCGGAACCGTTCCAGTGCCTCATATTATTGATATTGTTGCGTAATTTTGTGAAGTCATCGGTGAGAGGCAGGATCGGCGTCGGGCAGGCACGGTTCGGTCCATTCGTGCGGTTCTCGCTGTTGCCAAGGTTCGGCGCATCCTCGATGATCGGTGTCGGTCGCGGCAGCGCCGTCGCGTATTTGGCGACGGAGCGCTGTTTGGCGATGTTGGTCGAGCCACCGCTGTCGTTGAGATATGAGTTGTTGTAGGTGTCGCCATTGTTGCCCGGAGTCGTGGCCGCACCGGGATCATCCGGCGAAAAATATGGCACGAACAACGTCGATGGGTTCGCCACCGAAGGCGACGTGTCATCCCGGTCATAAGGTCCCGGCCGCGCCTCGACGCAACCCTTCCAGGTCAGGTTCATCTGGCTGAACAGCGTGAAATGATTGATCTTCGTGCCTGCCGGCGAGCCGGCTGGCGGATCAAAGTTCATGCCGTGGCGCGGGTTGGCGGCATTGTTGTCGATCCAGGCGGTGTCGAAGCCCTCGCCCTTCACGTTCACTGCCGTGACGAAAGGCACCAGCGAGATCTTCACCGTGCGCGGTGCGGTCGCTCCGCGCTCGAGGATGGTGACGAGATCGAGCGCAGCGCGCCTGAGATTGCCGATCCGGTCCGACGCGGTGGCCATGGAACCGGTGTTATCAAGCACGAGAGCGACTTCCAGGTGGTTCTTGCCGCGCTGGGCATCGGCGGAAGCGCTGAAACAGTAATCCGGGTGGCCGAGCACGCCCTTGAAGATCAGGTCGATGCAGGCGGATGCCCGCGCCTGGACCGTCCAGTCATTGCCGGCGGTCGCAGTGATCACCAGGTTCTTGTAGGGATGGTTGCCCTTGTTGCTCTCGACGAACTGCTTCACCGTCGCGGTGAGTTCCTGGTCGGTGCGGCCATTGCTCTCGTTGGAAGCCGCCAGCACGCCCGCGTCCACCGCCGCCTGCAGCGCTGCCTTGGCCCCGCTCATGCGGCTGTAGTCGACCGCGACGCCGGTCGCGACCAGCATCGGCATCAGCGACAGACCGAACAGCATGGCAACGCTGCCACCCTGTTCGCGCCCAAAACGGGCGCGCAGCGAACTGAACCTCGACAACGATTGACGCATCTCCACCGGCGAAACTCCCGTGACTTCCCGTCGCAACCAACCTCCAAGGTTCTGACCTGAGCGTTTGAAGAAGCGTTTAAGCGGATCGTTCGAATGCCGGTGCATATTGTGGAATTTTGCGGTGTTTCCTGGAGGTATCAGCGGAATAATCCCATTCTGGCCACGTTCATCGGGGAAGCGACATCTCCCGCCCCCGAAAACACTCCCGAATCCCGCCCAGTCAGGACCAATAATGCTGAAGAAGACCGCCGCTCTCGCCTTTCTCCTCACACTCTCCCCGCTCGCTGCCCACGCCGACCAGCTTGGCATGGCCTCCTACTACGGCGCGAAATTCGAGGGACGGAAGACGGCGAGCGGCGAACGCTACGCCGCGCGGCAGATGACGGCGGCGCACAGGACCATGCCTTTCGGCACAAAGCTCAAGGTCACCCATCTGCGCAACGGCAAGAGCGTCATCGTGCGTGTGAACGACCGTGGCCCGTTCGTGCGCGGCCGCATTGTCGATGTCTCGGGCGTCGCCGCCCAGCATCTCGGCCTCAAACAGTCCGGCGTTGCCCGTGTGCGTGTCAGCCGGCTTTGACAAGGCCCCTTCCGGTCATTACCGCCTGAGTCATGGGTGAGATCGACCGGCTTTTTGCCACACAGCTTTATCGCGGGCGCGTGCTGGAGGCAGGCGAGGAGGATTTCCTCGCCGAGCTTGCCGAAAGCTGCCGCGTGATCGCTCAGGACGACGAAGCCGGCCAGCGCTGGTGCCGCAAGAACGGCTATCTCGGCTACACCAGTTACGCCTCGCTCAATGATCTGCCCTGGCGGTTTCCGATCTTCAGGCAGCTCCAGAAGCGGCTCGACAAGCATGTGGCCGCTTTTGCAAAAACGCTTGAGTTCGATCTCGCGGGAAAGAAGATCACGCTCGACAGCCTCTGGATCAACGTGATGCCGGAGGGTGGCGTGCACACTTCGCACATCCATCCGCACAGCGTCATCTCCGGCACCGTCTATGTCGCGATGCCCGAAGGCGCATCCACCATCAAGTTCGAGGACCCGCGCCTTGCGATGATGATGGCGGCTCCGCCCCGCAAGGCGAAGGCGGCGGAAGAGAACCGCAATTTCGTCTACCGCGCGCCCGCCGCCGGTGATCTGCTGCTCTGGGAAAGCTGGCTGCGCCACGAAGTTCCGCTCAACCGCGCCGAGGGAGAACGGATCAGCGTCAGCTTCAACCACAACTGGGGTTGAGCGTGAAAGCGCAACACACCTCCGGCGATCCGATTGCCGACCGGCGTCATGCCTATGGCGAGGCCTGCCTGAAGGCGCGCGACTTCAAGGCTGCAGCGGATGTCTTCGGGCAGGCTGTGGAGGCCGCGCCCAACTGGGCTGCCGGCTGGTACTCGCTGGGCAACGCCCACGAGAAGGCGGGTGAAACGAAGCACGCCATCCGCGCCTTCCAGACAGCCTGCGCGCTGGACGAGGCAGACATTCTGGGGGCCGGCGTCAGGCTTGCACGGCTTGGCGCGGATGGCGACATGACCGTCGGCTATATCGCCGCGCTGTTTGACGATTATGCCGCTGATTTCGACCGGCATCTGGTTCAGAAGCTGGCCTATCGCGGTCCGGAACTCATCCGGGAAGCCATTTCCGGTGTTTGCGAAGCAACGTCCCGCATTTGCCATTTTGATCTGGCGCTCGATATCGGTTGTGGAACAGGCCTCATGGGCAAAGCGATCTGGCAGCACGTCGACGTTCTGGAAGGCGTCGATGCGTCGGCCCTCATGATCGAGAAGGCGAAACGCGCAGGGTGCTATCACGAAGAGAGACTGTTTGTTGGTGATGCCCTGGCGCATCTTCAAACCCAGTCGAATGGCCGCTATGATCTGCTGATGGCTGCCGATGTGCTGGTCTATCTCGGCGATCTTGCGCCGCTCTTTGCGGAGATCCGTCGCGTCATGAGCCCGAGGGCGCTCCTTGCCTTCACCACCCAGAACCACGCAGGCGAAGGCTTCGCGCTCGGCGCTGACCTGCGGTATCATCACAGCAACAGCTATCTCAGGGGCATCGCTGCCGACCAAGGACTAGGGGTTGCGCATCTGGGCCCCTGCGTCACGCGGCGCGATGCCGGCCGCGATGTGCCGGGCATGGTCGCCGTGCTGATCAAGCCGGATGTCTGAGCTTCTGCCGCAGCGCTTCGCCGACTGGTTCGCCGGAAAGGGCTGGACACCCCGCGCACATCAGCTGGCCCTGATCGACAAGCACGAGGCGCGGCGTTCCACGCTGCTGATTGCGCCGACGGGTGCTGGCAAAACGCTCGCCGGCTTCCTGCCGACGCTGATCGCGCTCGCCGAAAAGCCGAAGCGCAACGACGTCCGCCCCACCGGCATCCACACGCTCTACGTCTCGCCGCTGAAGGCGCTCGCGGTCGATATCGAGCGCAATCTGGAGCGCCCGATCCGCGAAATGGGACTGCCCATCCGTGTGGAGACACGCACCGGCGACACGCCGGCTTCAAAGCGCGACCGCCAGCGTCGCCAACCGCCCGACATCCTGCTCACGACGCCCGAGCAGGTGGCGCTGATGGTCTCGTCCAAGGACGCCGAAAGCTACTTCGACAGCCTGGAGCGCGTGATCTTCGACGAATTGCACGCGTTGGCCCCAACCAAGCGTGGCGATCTGCTGGCGCTGGATTTTGCACGGTTGCGGGCGCTCTCGCCGAAGCTTCTGGCCACGGGATTGTCGGCGACCGTGCGTGATCCCGATGAGTTGCGGGCGTGGCTGGTGGGGCAGAGCAAACCTTCTCCCTCGGGAGAAGGTGGCAGGCGCAGCCTGACGGATGAGGGTGACCTCGACCGCGGAGCCGACCCTCATCCGACTGCCTCCGGCGGCCACCTTCTCCCCAGGGAGAAGGAGAAAATAGCCCTCTCCGATCTCGTCCTCGCCGAAGCCAGTATCGCCGCGCCGCCGATCATCGAAATCCTCGAATCCGAAAACCGGCTCCCATGGTCCGGCCACTCATCGCAGCACGCCATGGGAGAGGTCCTCGCCGCCATCAAACGCCACAAGCTCACCCTCGTTTTCGTCAACACGCGGATGCAGGCGGAGTTCGTGTTCCAGATGCTCTGGGCGATCAACGACGATGGCCTGCGCATCGCGCTCCACCATGGGTCTCTCGATGTCGGCCAGCGCCGCAAGGTCGAGGCGGCGATGGGCGAAGGCAAACTCGATGCCGTCGTCTGTACAGCCACGCTTGATCTCGGCATCGACTGGGGTGACGTCGATCTTGTCGTGAATGTTGGCGCTCCCAAAGGTGCGAGCCGCCTTCTGCAGCGCATCGGCCGCGCCAACCACCGGCTGGAAGAGCCATCGAAGGCGCTGCTGGTGCCTTCCAACCGCTTCGAGGTGCTGGAATGCCGCGCGGCCGTCGATGCCGCGAGGGCAGGCGAGCAGGACGCGGCGACCAGCCGCACGGGTTCGCTGGATGTACTGGCGCAGCATGTGCTGGGCATGGCCTGCACCGCTCCCTTTCACGCCGACGATCTTTACAGGGAGGTGAGCTCGGCTGAGCCCTACGCCGCGCTTGATCGCACGACTTTCGACGACGTGCTGCGCTTTGTCGCCACCGGCGGCTACGCACTGAAGGCCTATGAGCGTTTCGCCAAGATTCGCCAGGACAGCGATGGCCGCTGGCGCGCCAGCAACCCACGCGTGGTGCAGGCCTACCGCATGAATGTCGGCACCATTGTCGAGGCGACGATGCTGAAGGTGCGCTTCGGCCGCGCCGGGCGCGGGGCCATCGGTGGCCGCGTGATCGGCGAGGTGGAGGAGTATTTCGCCGAAACCATGGTTTCGGGTGACACCTTCATCTTCGGCGGCGAGGTGCTGAAATTCGAGGGGATTCACGAGGATTCCGTGCTCGTCAGCCGCGCTGCGCCAAAGACCGATCCGAAAATCCCGAGCTACGCCGGCGGCAAGTTTCCGCTCTCCACCCACCTCGCCCGCCGGGTGCGCGCCATGCTGGCCGACGAGCGGCAATGGAAGGCCCTGCCCGCGCAGGTCGGCGACTGGCTGAAGATGCAGCAGCTCAAGAGCCTGCTGCCGGGCGAAGGCGAGTTTCTGGTCGAGACCTTCCCGCGCGGCGGGCGGTTTCATCTCGTCGCCTACCCGTTCGAGGGCCGGCTGGCGCACCAGACGCTCGGCATGTTGCTGACGCGCAGGCTGGAGCGGGCGCGGCTGAAGCCGCAGGGTTTCGTTGCCAACGACTATGCGCTTTCGGTCTGGGGGCTCGGCGACATTTCGGCGCGCGTGGAGCGGGAACCGGGGTTTCTTGGAGAACTCTTCGCCGAGGACATGCT
>JBOFUS010000447.1:0-13468 GCA_051652685.1 Beijerinckiaceae bacterium | reverse complement strand
CAAGCTTTGCAAGCGTCACAGTTTACCCCGTCGTGGATGACGCCATCGAAATCGATCTGAACCCGGCCGATGTGGAGACGCAAACCATGCGTTCGGGCGGCGCCGGCGGCCAGCACGTCAACAAGGTGGAATCAGCTGTACGCCTGATCCACAAGCCGACAAAGATTCAGGTTGTCTCCGAGGGCCAGCGTTCGCAGCACCAGAATCGCGAGACAGCCTGGAAGATGCTGCGCGCCAAGCTCTATGAAGTCGAACTGCGCAAGCGCGAAGCAGAGGCGGCGGCCGAACAGGCGGCGAAGACCGATGTCGGCTGGGGCCACCAGATCCGCTCCTACGTGCTCCAGCCCTATCAGCTGGTGAAGGACCTGCGCACCGGCGTCACGTCCGGAACACCTGGCGATGTGCTGGACGGCGAGCTGGATCCATTCATGGAAGCGGCACTTGCACAGAAGATTTCCGGCTCGGATGCCGCCGTCGAGGATATCGACTGAGGCTCAAGGCCTGTCTCAAGAGTGGAAGCAACCTCATCCTGAGCCCGTCGAAGGATGCTTCATTCAAGTTCCTGACCTCGCCTTCGATCGTTCGACAAGCTCAGGATGAGGGCTTGAGCCAAGACATCGACCTTTTGAGACAGGCTCTCAGTTCAGTCCGTGCTTCTGGGCGGCCCTGAGAAAGCGCATCGGATCAATCGGATCGCCGTCTAGCCGTGTCTCGTAGTGGAGATGGGGACCGGTCGAACGGCCGGTGCTGCCCACCTTGCCGACGATATCGCCTTGCGTGATCACCTGCCCGACATCAACGCCGATCAGCGACATGTGGGCGTAGCGTGTGGTCAGTCCGTGGCCGTGATCGATTTCGACCATGTTGCCATAGCCGCCCATCCAGCCTGCTTCGACCACGCGGCCGCCAGCGGTCGCGCGGATAGGGCTGCCGGAAGGAGCACGGAAATCGATGCCCGTGTGCATGGCGGGCGAGCGAGTGAACGGATCGGAACGCGGACCGAAGCTGCTCGTGATATCAAACTCCCCCGACATCGGCCGGTTCACCGGCAGCGCCTTGATGATCTTGTGCATCCGCTCGGTCTGCTGAAGGGCGAAGCGGAGGTCGGCAAGCTTCTGTTCGAAGAGACCGCCGCCCGCGCCAAGCGCCACCAGCGGGCCGCCGGTTGCGCCCTTCTTCTCGGCTGGGGCAATGGCGAAACGGGTGGGGTCGAGGCCTGTGTCGCTGAAGACCTGCGACCAGCGTTGAGCCTTGTCCTTCGCGCCGCGCTCCATGACCTGAAGTGCGGCGACCTGCTGCCGCTCGATGCGTTCGGCGAAATCCCGCGCAGCGGCCATCGCGACGGGAACAGGTGCGCCGATGTAGTGCGTCTGGTTGAGGCGGCGCTCGGGCACCCCGGCACGGGTCGGGTTGCCGCGAAGCTCGAACGCGTCGCTTGAGGGAAGCGGGCGCGGTTCGGAGGGCGCAAAGCTGTTGATCGAGCCGGTCGGCATGGGATCACTGCGACCGGTTGTGACAGGCGCGCGCGACGGGGCAGCTGCCCGTGCGGCTGACGGTTCGGCAAGTGCTGCGACCACCGCATGCCGCGTCTCCAGCTGTGCCTGGCGCGCAAGAAGCTCATGCACCTTGCCATCGATCGAGTTCTGATCGATCAGCTGCCGCGAGGCGAGACGGTCGATCTGGTTGCGCAGCGATGCCAGCCGGTCTTCGTAGGCGTACTGCATCTCGGTCTGCTGATTGACCAGCCGCGAGAAGATTTCGTCACGGAACACGAAGCCGAAACTGACGATGACGCTCCATGCAACGAACAGGGCGGCCAGGCCACCGCCAACGAATGCCGTTGCACGGCCGATATGAAACACGCGCTGTCGGCCATTGCGGCCGACGACGATGGAGAATGCCGCGTTGGCGTTCGCGAAAGGCGATGGCGCTGGATAGCGAGGATGCATGCGAGAACCCGGACGCGACGTGAGATGACGAGTCCGAGTTACACACCGTTAGGGTTAACATCTCGCAAAGCGCTACCCTCGCGCGCCAGATTCCATGCTGAAAGCCTGGTCTACTTGGCGTTCTGCAGTCGGGGAGGGCGCGGGGCCGGCCGGTCCAGCCAGACGACCTTAGGCGTCGTGACAAGGTCCTGCGGCGCGGCCACGCCATGGGTCAGCTTCATGTCACCGGCCATATGCCGGCCCGACGGCGCACCAACCATATGAAATTCAGGTTGCGCATAGGGCTGCCGGGCTGGGCGCTTGTCAGGATAGGGATAAACCCCGGTAGGCGCACCCATGAAGATGCGGCCGGACGATGTGCGCGAAATCGTGGCGCGCGGATCAAGCGGTTCGAAGGAAAGCGGCCGCACAGCGCGGCGAGGTGCGGTCTTTGCCGGATAGTAAGCGTAATCACGCGTGTTCGCTGCCTGTGCAACGCTCTGGCGCGGGCGCAGGGTGGGACCCGTCAGCGGAACAACCAGAAGCGGGGCGTTCACAGCGATTCCGGCGGGAACTGCGACATGAGTCAGCGGCCGATGGCGCTTATGCTGCTGGGCGCCGCCAGAGATCGCGGCAGTCGTGGCTGCAAGCAGGGCAGCGCCAGAGATGGAAAGGACAGACAAACGAAAGGCACGCGCCATGGCTGACAAACTCCACGTTACAAGGCGGCCTCCTCGTAAGGGTTTGTTTACCACTGTCTGGGGCTTCTTGCCAAGCCGGTCGGGAGCAAGCTCGGGTCGGTATCAGGGCTCGCGGGTCGCCGGATGGCGCGCGAACTCTATTCAAGCGTTGTTGCACTGTCGCCGGGCCGAACCGTCCCCGCCTCGATGACGCGCGCATAGACGCCGCAATCATGGTGACCAAACAAGCGTTCGAGCAGCGGCACGATGGCGAGATCGCGCATGCCTGTTCCGGGATCCACATCGACGGCGGCGCAGCGATCGATGGGTTTGATCACTTCGAAAACTGCACCGCCGATGCGCAGACGGTGACCCACAAGCTTGAATTCCTCGAACGCACCAAGCCCCGTCAGGTGGATGTTGGCGCGAAAACGAAGCGGATCAATCGTCTCGCGCCCGGCGGCCTTCGCGATTTCAGCAACGCTTCCGAGGTTGAGGATCGAAACGAAACCATTGCGGCTGTCCATGAAGCGGTATCCCGGAGGCCCGGTCAGCAACCGCGCCGGGCCGCGCATCTCACCGCTGCACCAGCGCTCGAGGAACTGCTCGATTGATGCGCGGCCCTCGGTTGTGTCGAGCCTGCCGCCGGCGGCCATCACACCGCCCTGCATGATCGTCAGCACGCCTGTCGCATCGTCGTAACGCGTCTTCAGGCGCGCCAGCCGTTCGTTGCGCATCAGCATGAGGAAGCGCATTTTGGGCAGATGCTCCGCCGCCGCCGGGTCAAAGCCCGATGGCCCGTTTTCGATGGCGAAAAGCCGGTCCCCGGGGAAATGCCGGCCGGCTTCGAGCAGGGCGCTGGGCAGGCTTTCGGCCGATAGCCCTTTGACAGGGTAGCGTTGTAGCCCATCGACACTGACATGCGGCATCATCGTTTTGACCTCTTCAGGGACAGCCCGCTGTCCCATGATCTGCGGGAAGCCGTTAGCTTCAAGAAGTGTCTTTCGCAATGCGTCCGGCGGCGCTAGGACTGCGCGCATGTGGTGGCTGGCCGGTTCGATCATCGCCCTGGTGGCGGCGCTTTATCTCTGGAGCTTCGTCGTCTCGCAAAGAGCGCTGAGGCTGAATCCGCCAACGGGCATCTTTGTGGATGTGCCGGGCGGGCGGCTGCACGTGCGGGACATGGGACCACGCGATGCGCCGCCGGAACGCACGGTCGTCCTGCTGCATGGCGCGTCCTGCAACCTTCTGGCCCTCACGTTGCCCCTCGCGAACATCCTGACGCCGAACTACCGCGTCATCGCCATTGACCGACCCGGACATGGCCACAGCGACAGGCCGGGCGGCCGCCGTGATGCCGACCCTGCACGCCAGGCATTGCTTGTCGCACAGGCGCTCGACACCCTGGGCGTGGGCCGCGCCATCATCGCGGCGCATTCGCTTGCCGGCGCCATGGCACTGGCGATGGCGATGGATCGTCCGGACAGGGTCGCAGGCCTCTTCCTGATTGCTCCGGTCTCGCATCCCTGGCCCGGCGGAATCAGCTGGTATTACCATCCCGGCAGCTGGCCCGTCATTGGTCCCATCTTCAGCCGCCTGCTGCCGGTCCCCGGTGCAGCGTTGACGATGGGTGTCGCACTCGAAGGGGTCTTCAAGCCGCAGAAGCCACCTGCAAACTACGCCCGGCTGACTGCGCTCGATCTGCTGCTACGTCCGGCAAATTTTGAGGCGAATGCGCAGGATGTTGCGGTGCTGCTCGCCCATGTACGGAAATACGCGCCCCGCTATGGTGAGATTGCGATTCCGGTGACAGTCATCTTCGGTCTGGAAGACAGGGTCGTCTGGGCGGAAATCCATGGTGAGGGCCTGAAGAGGCAGATCGATGATCTGCACCTCGTGATCCACGATGGTGCCGGTCATGTGCCACACCACGCCGCCCCCCTGCGCGTGGTGGCAGATCTGGATCTGCTGTCGATGAGGATTGCGGGCAAAGCGGCCGCCGCGGGTTTAACGAGAGACTAAAAGCAAACCGTCAATTTCAAGGGATTCCGGAACCTTCCTGCAAAACCTCTTTGCTAAAAGAGGGGTGGTGGCGTGGTCTTGTATCCCGTGGAGAAGGACATGCTCAGGTCTGTAGGCAAGCGGTTTTCGCAAGATGAGAAGGGCACGGTGGCTCTTCTCTTCGCGCTGTCGCTGCCGTTGCTGGCTGGTGCCGGGGGCGTGGCGCTCGATTACTCGCAAGCCGGAAACGCCAAGGCAAACTTTCAGAACAACGTCGATGCGGCTGCCCTTGCGGGTGCGAAAGCAGCTTCGGAGACGGTGATCAAGAACCTGCCGACCGACAAGGGAATGCAGTCTGCAGCATCGCTCAACGCTGCAAGGACAATCATTGAGGGGACCACGAAACAGACGCTGCAAAGCGTCGCCGTTTCCGGCAACTGGATTGATGAAAAACACTTCGAGGTTGTCGCAACCGCCAAGATCAACCGACAGTTCGCCCGGGTGCTGACCGGATCTGCCGGAGACCTCGAAATCACGTCGCGTGCCGTCGCGCGGGTCGACAAAAGCCAGGCCGAGATCAACCACAAGCCGGCTATTGCCCACCTCGATTTCGAAGCCGGCGACTACAACCGCATTTATGTCTACTGCTTCGATGCAAGCCGGATGAACGATGCCGACAAAGGCAGGCGCGCAGATACGATGACGCCGATTTCCGACAACGGCGGCACATCGTACTCATACAACATGCCGGCCTGCATCGAGGGCGAAAAGCTGTCCTACAGGCTCTATAACGTTCGCGGCGCGCGGACGAACAAGCCCATATGGGACAGCGGCAGCGCGGAACGCTTCAACTACTACACCGACACGCAGATCGATGCCGTCACGGGCGCGGATGTCTATAATTTCAGCCGTGGTGACAGAAACAACTACGGCACAACCAGCAATTTTCCACTCGATCCCAAGGATCATCTGCTCGAGACGGTGCTCTGCGATACGCTGGACAAGTGCGATCCCAAGAAGCCGGGCAACATCATTCCCAAGGGCAAGAACCGCAAGCCCAAATGGGCCGGCAGCGCCTGCACCGAAGGCAAGTACATGTACTTCGGTTGGGAGGACCGCCCGGTTTATCACACGACCCGCGCCGGTGTGGACAACTGGACGGATGGCGACTTCGACGACATCCGTATCGTGGTCGAGTGCCCGAAGAAGCCGCCGGAGCCCTTCGCGGTCATCCGGCTGGTAAAATAGCAGCGCGCGCCGTAGCAGCGCGCCAGCCATGGACCCAAGACAGCATTGACCCAAGACAGTAGGGATGCCCGGCCACACCAAGGTCGGGCGTCCTTCCTTGCGTTCGGACAACCTAAGGACGCTTAGAACCTGACCCAAAAGGTGAAGCGACCTCATCCTGAGCCTGTCGAAGGATGCTTGGTTCGAGATCCCGACGTCGCCCTCGACCCTTCGACAGGCTCAGGGTGAGGGCTTGAGCGAAGAAGCCAGTCTTTTGAGACATGTATTTATAATTTTCGATCATTGTATCGTAAATTTCAATACAAATGAGTGTTAAATAAATTATCCAGGCAACTACAATTTTATCAAATCATATAACGTATTAAGAACACCCCTTCGCTAAAGATTAACACGGGTGCAGAGCTGCAGAATTATCGGAGCCTGCAATGTTTAGTATTTCCAAGAAGAAGCTGCGCTCGGATGAGCGCGGCGGTGTCGCCATTCTCTTTGCCATGTCGATCCCTGTGATCATTGGTGGAAGCGGATTGGCCATCGACTATTCCCAGGCATCAAATGCTCGATCGATGATGCAGGGACAGGTGGACGCGGCCGCTCTTTCCGGCGCACGTGCTGCGGCGGAGGCAGTGATCAAGAAGTTGCCCATCGACAAGACGACCATGTCCGGTGGTTCGGTCAACGCCGCGCGGGAGATCATCACAGCCGAGCTCCGCCAGAAATACGCCGATCTTCTGGTCAGCAGTCGCTGGCTTGATGACCGCCGTTTCGAAGTGACGGCGAGCACGCGGACCAGCCGGCAGTTCGCCCGGCTCCTGACGGGTGCCGTCGGTGACCTTTCAGTCAGTGTTCGCGCCGTGGCGCGCGTGGACCAGACGCTCGCGACGATCAACCACAAGCCGGCCATTGCCCATCTCGATTACGAGGCCGGAGATTACAACCGGATCTACGTCTACTGTTTCGATCCCAAGCGGAAGCTTGAGGCAGACAAGGGCCGCCGCGCCGAGACCATGACGCCGATTTCAGACAATGGCGGCACGACCTACAGCTATGACATGCCGGCCTGCATCGAGGGCGAGAACCTTGCCTATCGGCTCTACAACGTACGGATGGCCCGCACGAGCAAGCATCTCTGGGATGCCGGCAACGCCGACCGGTTCAACTACTACACGGACACCGACAAGGACGCCTTCAGCGGCCGGGACCTCTACAGCTTCAGCCGGGGTGACCGCAACAAGAACGGGCTGACGAGTGACTTCCCACTGGATACGAAGGATCACCTGCTGGAGACGGTCCTTTGCGACACGCTCGACAAGTGTGACCCCAAGAAGCCGGGGAATATCATTCCAAAGGGCAAGAACCGAACGCCGCAGAGAGCGAGTTCCGAATGCACCGAGGGCAAATATATGTACTTCGGCTGGGAGGATCGGCCTGTCTACCACACGCCACGCGCCGGGGTGGACAACTGGACGGACGGCGACTTCGATGACATCCGCATCGTCGTGGAATGCCCGAAGAAACCACCGGAGCCCGTCGCGCAGGTGCGTCTCGTCAACTGACGCGATGCGGACTCAGACGCTGCGGGCGTTGAGCAGATCCCGCAGCGTCCCGATGGTGGAGGCGTCGGCCACACCATCGACGCGCTCCGGCCGGAAGTGGCGCTGGAAGGCGATGATCGTCGACTCGGTTGCCTCATCGAAGATGCCCGAGATCGCCTGCTGGTATCCGAGCATGGCAAGCATCGCTTGCAACGCCTCGATGGGTTGGCCGCTTTCGCCGCGAATAAAGAACCGCCCGCCGCGCACTGGCTGCGGTGGAACCCAAAGGCCAACCCCGGCAGAAGCGAAGCGGTGCCAGGGAAACAGCTCACCGGGATCGCGCTTGCGCGCCGGGGCCATGTCGGAATGGGCGATGACCCGGTCCGGCCGGATGTTCCAGCGGCTCACGATGTCCTGGCAAAGCGACAGCGTCGCGGCGATTTGCGGTTCCGGGAACGGAACATAGCCATGCTCATGGCCGGGGTTGACGATCTCGATGCCGATGGAGGCCGAGTTCATGTCGTTTTCGCCCTGCCAGCTGCCTTTGCCAGCGTGCCATGCGCGGCGTGCTTCCGGCACGAGCTGGAACACACGGCCATCCTCGAACACAAGATAGTGGCTCGAAACCTGCGAGAGCGGGTTGCAAAGCTGGTGCAGCGCGCCAGCCGCGTCCTTCATCCCCGTATAGTGAAGGACGAGGTGCTCGGGAAACTGGCCATCTTTCCGCTCACCGTGATTGGGCGAAGGATGAACGCGATCGACGAAGGCGAAGTCAGAGGCAGATGTCATTCCAGTTCCGGGAAATCGCGGGCGCGTCCTGTGCACCCGCGACTCATTGTCTTGTCTTCAATCGTCATACCGGTCGCGGCGGCCACGCGGCGTTGTCGCCGACCCCACCACGCCACCGACGGCCGCGCCGGCTGCCGCTCCGACACCAACACCAAGCGTCGTACCCGTCACGATACCGCCCGCCACGCCGCCAACGGCACCGCCGATGGCCGCACCCGATAAGGTGCGGTCAAAGCGCGAGCTACCACAAGCCGTCAAGCCGAAGCCCAGCACCAGCACGGCACTCATCATCATCTTGCGCATCACGCCAACTCCACGTCTGGCCCCATGCCCCGAGCGGAGTTTTGATGCGATCCGTTAAGATCGCATCAACGATGTCGTCGATCAGTAGCGTGAGCAGTAGTAGTCGCCGTAAGCATCCTGACGAAGCCAGGGCGCATAGCGCGGGCAAGAGGGCTGAGGCGCAGTGCCCGCTCCGATGATCGCGCCGCCAGCCGCGCCGATGATGCCACCAGCCACCGCACCGCCGACCCGGCCTGTCGCGAGACCACCGATGGCCGCGCCAGCCGCGCCGCCGAGCAGCGCACCACCGGCCGCGCGTTCGCCAGGCGAATAGCAGGCAGTGAGACCGCCCGCGAGGATCGCGACCGCCGCGATCGATACTGCTCTTTTCATCGAAACCTCCAGTGCCCGAAGCCCCGGGCTGTGCTTAGCTTACCTTGGATGAACGCGAAATGCATCGCCGCCGTTGATCGACGCCATCCGGCTTTTGCGCTGGTCAGTCCCTGTTTCGGGTGGGATAGCCTCGCGGTCATGGATACCACCGACATCAAACGGGAAGGGGCGGAGCCGGTGCGTCGCGGAACCGGTGGCCTGTCGCGCGAGAACCTCGGCCTTCTGTTTGGATTCGTTGGCGTTCTTGCGTTTGGCGGAACGCTTCCGGCCACCCGTGCTGCCGTGGCCGAGCTCGCGCCATGGCTGGTGACCATGGGGCGCGCGGCGCTGGCCGGGCTGCTGGCGGGCATGGTGCTGATTGCGTTGAGACGGCCGCTGCCGGCGCGGCGTCACTGGCGTGATGTCGCCATCGCGTCGGTGTGCCTCGTTATCGCATTTCCCGGCTTCATCGGCCTTGCGATGCAGACATCGACCGCGAGCCATGGCGGCGTCGTGCTGGGCATCCTGCCACTTGCGACGGCGTTTGTCGGCGCGCTGATGATGGGCGAACGACCGAGCAGGGCCTTCTGGTTCTGGGGCGCGGTTGGCGCGAGCCTTGTGGTCGCCTTCGCGCTGCGCAAAACCGGTCTGGCACTATCGGCCGGCGATCTCTGGCTTTTCGCCGCTGTTGTGGTCACGGCGCTTGGCTATGTCCATTCCGCGCGCCTGTCGCAGGCGATGCCCGGCTGGGAGGCGATCAGCTGGCAGCTTGTCGTCATGCTGCCACTGACCTTGCCCGCCATGTTCTGGCTCGCCGAATTCCGGTTGCCGACGGCGGGCATCCGCGCCTGGGCTGGCTTCGCCTATGTGACGCTCGTCAGCCAGTATCTTGGCTTCTTTGCATGGAATGCCGGTCTTGCGATGGGGGGCGTCGCCCGCGTGAGCCAGACGCAACTTCTTCAGAGCTTTGTTACACTAGGCATCTCGGCGGCCGTTCTGGGTGAGCAGATCGACGCTGTTACCGGCATTTTCGCCCTTGGCGTGATCGGTGCAGTGTTGATGGGCCGGCGTGCGGGTGTCGCGAAACCGTTGCCTCGGGCCTAGACCAGCCCGGCCAGCGCCCAGATCACCGCACCGCCAAGCTGTGCCGCCGCCGCGACGGCCGCCCGATGGCTCCATCGCGTCAGCACCAGCTTGCGCGCTTCCGTTACCATGCCGGCGGCCAGTGCTTCGGGTGGGCGCTTGTCCCTGTCCAGCATGATCCAGACTTCCGACTGTTTGAAGTTGCGGGCGCTGGCGTTCGCAGCCTTGGTCCAGAGAACCATCGCAATGCACAGTGCCCCCATGCCGCCCGCCCTCAGCATGTTCGCGGTGTCGCCGGCAAACGAGATCATGAAGCAGAACACGGCAAGCGCGCCAAACCCGACGCCTCGCGCCACGGAAATCGACGCCAGCCGCTCGATCGTCTCGTACACGCGTCGCCTCCGCCGAAATCCCTGACCGTTGCAGGATGCGATGGCTCAGGCCTTCCGGCAACTGCCGGAATCACTTAGCCCGCGCGCGTGCCATGCACATTCATGTCACCAGAAGCCGATCATCTTGGCCAGCGCCGGCAGTGACAGCAGCAGCGCTGCGATCAGCCAGATGGTCAGCGAGCGCGCATCGCTCTCCGTTATGCCGCGGCGCTGTTCGTCCATCGCGGCCGGAACGCCGGCCACGAGCACCGTGAAGACCGAGATAGACAACGAGGCAAAGTAGAAGATCAGCAGTGGCGAGGAAAACAGAAGGTTGGCCGTGATCGCCGCCATCGGCCCCGAAAGCATGTCAAACCACGGCGAATGGTGCGAACCGTTGATGAGGCCGGCGAGCGCCAGGCCGATCAGCGTGCCGTCGCGGCGGAGCGCGCCTTCGCGTTCATCCATTGGGGCCTCCCATGGTCGGTGCGAAGCCGAAGATCACGGCGATCACCAGCAGGACAATCCGCGCGAGCAGCAGCCAGAAGATCGCGAAGACCATGATCAGGCCGTTCGGGACAAGGCCTGGCGTCAGGCTGCGCACGAAATTCAGAATGGGGTCGGTCATCTGCGCGAAGACGCGCCAGATCACCTTGTCGCTGTCGGGCTTGAAGATCAGCGCCAGGACATAGCGGCCAAGCAGCGTGTACATCGCCGCTGCCAGCAGGAAGTTGGGGATGACGTAGAGCCAGAAGCCCGGGCCGTCGAACATCGTTTTTCTCTTTGTCCTTCGATCTGTCGCAGAAGCGAAAGCGATGAAAAAGCAGGGCGGGCAGAAAAGAGCAGGGGCGCCAAAAAAGCAGGGCGGGGATGAACCCCGCCCTGCGATTTGTCCAGTGAAAACCGGCCTTGATCAGGCGGTCTTCTCTTCCATCAGGGTCTTGCCCTTCGGACGACGGCAGGCGTCGACGAAGTCCTGTATATCCTTGGAAGGCGCAGGCGTGATCAGCGATACACCGATCATGACCAGGAAGCCCGCCGGGAGGCCGAAGGCACCCGCCGAGATGTTGTTGATGTTCATCCAGCCGACCTTGGACGCCATCGGGTGGGCAAGTGTAACCCAGCCCTCCATGGCATTCGGAGCGGCCATTGCCACCTTCAGATCAACCACAGGTGCCCAGGTGATCGGATTCAGCAGCGCGGACATGCCGAGATACTGGACGCCGAAGCCCGGGAAGTAGCGGGTGACAATCAGGTAGAGCAGCGTCATGCCGAAGCCGGCGATGATGCCCGCAACCGCACCGGCCGAGGTCGTCCGCTTCCACCAGATGCCGAGCACGAGAGCCGGGAACAGACCGCCTGCAGCAAGGCTGAAGGCCCATGCCACCATGGCGAGAATGTCTGCCGGTCTCTGTGCTGCGGTATAGGCAGCCAGCAAAGCCACGATCACGAGCAGGACGCGCGAGACGATGAGGCGCTGCTTGGTTGGCGCGTTCGGGTTGATCATCTTGTAGTAGACGTCATGCGACAGCGCGTTGGCGATGGCGAGCAGCAGGCCGTCTGCCGTGGAAAGCGCGGCGGCGAGACCGCCGGCGGCCACGAGGCCCGTGATCACGTAGGGAAGCCCTGCGATTTCAGGAGTCGAAATCACCACCACGTCGGTGTTGATGCCGAGGTCCTGCCAACGGAGGATGCCCGCATGACCCTGGATGGCAGCGCAGGACGCCTTGATGGCATCAAGCGATGCAGCAGCCTTGCCACACACCGTCACCAGACCAAGCTTGCCCCAGCTGAACACCCAGGCCGGCATGTCAGCGAGGTTCTTGCCGATCAGGGTCGAGTAGACCTCGAGCTTCGAGAACGCGGCATAGGCCGGTGCGGTGAAGTACAGCAGGAAGATGAACAGCAGCGACCAGGCCACCGAGATGCGGGCTTCCTTCACCGAAGGGGTGGTGAAGTAACGCATCAGGACGTGCGGCAGTGACGCCGTACCGACCATCAGGCAGAAGATCAGCCAGAAGTAGTTCGCCGGCGAGTAGCTGGTGAACGGAGCCACGTGCTGTTTCATCCCTGCGGGTGCAAGACCCTCCTTGATGAACTTCTGCTCGAGCTGCGTGATCTGCTCGATGACGCCGCCATAGGTGAGCTGCGGCACCGGAATGCCGAACTTCTTCGCCGACAGCCAGACCACGGGGATCAGGTAGGCGACGATCAGCACGATATACTGGGCAACCTGGGTCCAGGTGACCGCCTTCATGCCACCAAGCATGGAGCAGACGAGAATGCCGAGCAGACCCACCATGACCGCCCATTCGAACGGCATGTCGAGGAATCGCTGGGCGATGAGGCCCGTGCCGAAGATCTGCGCGGTCACGTAGGTGAACGAGCAGGCCAGAAGCACGACCACGCCGCAGATGCGGGCAAGGTTGCCGCCGTAGCGCGCCGAGAGGAAGTCTGGCACCGTGTATGCACCGAACTTGCGCAGGAACGGCGCGATCAGCACCGCCACCAGCACGTAGCCGCCGGTCCAGCCAAGCACGAAGGCGAGGCCGTCGTAGCCGAGCAGGTAGAGCGAACCGGCCATGCCGATGAAGGAAGCCGCCGACATCCAGTCAGCGCCTGTCGCCATTCCATTATAGAATGCAGGAACCTTGCGGCCTGCGACGTAGTACTCGCCGACTTCAGCCGTACGGCTGATGATGCCGATGATGGCGTACACCAGAATGGTGAACCCCATGAACATATAGCCGAGAATGTTGTTCGGCACGCCAGCGCGCTCGAGAATCGCGATGAGAATGATGAATGCGACAAATCCGCCGGTGTAGATTGCGTACACGCGGCCGAGGTTCGACATAAAGTCGCCGCTTTTTGCGGGAGCTCCAGTAGCCATTGTTTCGTCCTCCCTTATTCGTCTTCGGCCACGCCGCATTCCTGATCGATCTTGTCCTGGGCCTTGGCGAACCAGAACAGCATGATCACGAATACGATGAGCGAGCCTTGCGCGGCCATGTAGAACCCGAGCGGGAAGCCCATGATCTTGATGCCGTTGAGTGGCGCGACGAACATGTGGACGATGAAGCCGAAGAACAGCCACAAAACCATCATGACCGTCATCAGCTTACTGGTCTTCTCCCAGTAGCCGTTGTCTCCTGATTGGGACATTGGTCGTTTCTCCCTTGGCC
>JBOFUS010000446.1:0-3314 GCA_051652685.1 Beijerinckiaceae bacterium | reverse complement strand
AACCAGCAGGGGATCACCCGATGAGCAAGGGACTTCGCTTCTTCGGCGGCATCGCGCTCGCCGTCATCGCCCTGGTGGTGCTGAACGCCGCCTTCATCGTGCCGCAGACATCGTCCGCTCTGGTCTTCCAGTTCGGCCGTGTTTCGCGCCCGCCTATCACCACGCCAGGGCTTTATTTCAAGATCCCCTTCATGGAGACAGTGACCTTCATCGACAATCGCGTTCTCGACAACGACCTGCGTCCGCAGGAGGTGCTGGCAGCGGACCAGAAGAACCTCGTGGTGGATGCGTTCACCCGCTACCGGATCACAGATCCGCTGCGCTTCTTCCAGTCGGTCAACAACGTGCGCGGGGCCAACCTGACGCTGGAGCGCATCATCAACGCCCGCGTCCGTTCGGTGCTGTCGGGGGCTTCCACGACACAGATCATCCACACGGATCGTGCCCGGCTGATGGACCGCATCCAGGAAGAGGTAAACCGCGAGACGCAGGCGCTCGGCATCACGGTGGTTGATGTCCGGCTGTCACGCGTTGAATTGCCTCGCGAGACATCGCAGGCGGTCTTTCAGCGCATGAAGACGGACCGCGAGCGTGAAGCGGCGGAACTGCGCGCACAGGGCGCACAGGCTGCACAGACGATCCGCGCCCGCTCCGACCGCGACGTGCAGATCATCATCGGTGAAGCCAACAAGAAGTCGGAAGAGTTCCGCGGTGAGGGCGACGCCCAGAAGAACCGCATCTTCGCGGAGGCCTTCGGCCGCGATCCGGACTTCTTCCGCTTTTACCGCTCGATGCAGGCCTATGAAGTGGGTCTCAAGCAGGGCGATACACGGTTGATCCTCTCGCCAAACTCTGATTTCTTCCGCTACTTCAATGACCCGCAGGGTAAGAAAAGCGCGAACTGATGTTGCACTGGCGTTAGGACGGAAATGGAGGACTTTCTTTCCGCCCTGGCACTGGTGTTGGTGATTGAGGGATTGCTTTTCGCCGCGTTTCCCAACGCGACGCGGAAAGCGATGCTGGAGGCGGCCCGCACGCCGGACGAGTTCGTCAGGCGGGTGGGCCTCATCTGCGCGGTCGGTGGCGTGGCGTTGCTTTTTATTGTCAGGCGTCTGCTCTGACGAAGGCGTGATCGCGTGGCGTGACGAAAGACGCTTTTGCGCCACAATCAATCCATTGATCCTGAGGTGTCGAGGGCGACATCCAAGACGAAACCGCAGCAGAGGGGCTCCATGTCCGCCAGATTTATGTACGCCAAATCCGGGTCAACCAGTTCGAGTTCACTCTCCCGCATCCGGGCATCGCGCCTGGCAGTGGCTTTGCTCCTGGGCGCGGCCATCATTGCGCCGCCACCCTTTGCACCCCTGATATCGCAGGCCCAGGCGCGCGGTGCGCCGGAGTCCTTCGCACCGCTGGTGGAAGAGGTGCTCGACGCCGTCGTCAACATCTCGGCTTCGCAGACTGTCGAAAACCGGACGGCACCATTGCCGAACGCGCCTCCGGGCGCGCCGTTCGAGGATTTCTTCAACGACTTCTTCAACCGCCGTGGCGGTGAAGGTGCACCAGGCACCCCCGGCACGCCACGCGGCGAGAACCAGCCGAACCAGAACCAGCCGAACCAGCGTCGTGGCGAGAATGGTCCGGGTCAGCAGCGTCGCTCCAACTCGCTCGGCTCCGGTTTCGTCATCGATCCGTCGGGCATCGTGATCACCAACAACCACGTGATCGGCGAGGCGAACGACATCACCATCAACTTCAACGATGGCACGAAACTCAAAGCCGAAGTCATCGGCAAGGACCCGAAGACGGATATCGCGGTGCTGCGCGTCAAGCCCGACAAGCCGCTGAAGGCGGTGAAGTTCGGCAATGACCAGACGGCGCGCGTTGGCGATTGGGTGGTGGCCATCGGTAACCCGTTCGGTTTCGATTCGTCGGTGTCGGCGGGCATTCTTTCCGCCCGCAACCGGCGCATCAACAGCGGCCCCTATGACAACTTTATCCAGACCGATGCCGCCATCAATCGCGGTAACTCCGGTGGCCCGCTGTTCAACATGAAGGGTGAGGTTATCGGCATCAACACGGCGATCATCTCGCCGTCGGGTGGCTCCATCGGCATCGGCTTCGCCGTGCCGGCCTCCACCGCCGTGCCGGTGATCGAGCAACTCAAGAACTTCGGCGAGACGCGCCGTGGCTGGCTCGGCGTGCGTATCCAGGAAGTGGATGATTCCATCGCCGAGACGCTGGGCCTTGGCAAGGCGCGCGGTGCTCTGATCGCCGGTGTCGACGAAAAAGGCCCTGCCAAACCGGCCGGCATCGAAGCGGGCGACGTCGTCATCCGCTTTGATGGCAAGGATGTGAAGGACAGCCGCGAGCTGCCGCGCATCGTTGCCACCTCGCCGGTCGGCAAGGCGGTGGATGTCGTCATCGTTCGCAAGGGCAAGGAAGAAGTCAAGCAGGTGACGCTCGGCCGTCTTGAGGACGGCGAGCGGCAGGCGTCCGCCGCAGCACCGGCACGTCCCGGCGCGGTCGAACCGCCGGCGGCAACCCGCCGCGCACTTGGCATGGAGCTGCAACCGCTCAATGCCGAAAGCCGCCGCCGCTTCTCGATCAAGGACGGCGTCAAGGGCGTCGTTGTTGGCCGGGTCGATGCGAACTCCAACGCAGGGCAGAAGCGCATCCAGGCCGGCGACGTGATCGTCGAGGTCGGGCAGGAGCCGGTCAACACAGCCGCCGAGATTTCGGATCGTGTCGATAAGCTGAAGAAGGAAGGCCGCAAGTCGGCGCTGCTGCTGGTTGCCAATGCGCAGGGCGAGCTTCGTTTCGTGGCTGTCACGATCGAGTAGTGTAGAGCGCAAGTACATGAAGAACAAAGGCCGCCCTCGATGGCGGCCTTTTTGTTTCAGCGTGACCTGTTGGCCTCAACGGCTTTCAGCGATCTTGTCGAGACGACGGGCGATATCGTCGATCGACCGCCCCTTCGCGCAGTCGATCGCGGTCCAGATGCCGGGGATGCTCAACACATGCCGCCGCGCATCCTTCGCCTCTGTCATGAACTGGCGGACATAGACGCCGTTGCGGTCGAGCATCTCGACGTACTCCCGCTGGGAGTTGGCCGAGACGGCCTTGTCCTGCTCGTCAGTCAGAAACAGCACGCGCAGGTCTCGGCGCGGGCGGATGTTGTGGACGTCGTCAATTGGATCGTAAGGGTTCTTGTGGCCTGTGATGTCCACCGTGCGGCCCATATCCCTTATCCGCGTCCTCACGGACACGGCACCAGACGCGACCACTGCGCAGCCAATGTCTTGACGGCGCGG
>JBOFUS010000445.1:0-6707 GCA_051652685.1 Beijerinckiaceae bacterium | reverse complement strand
TAGGGCGCGACACAGATCACCTCGTCGCCGGGGTTCAGCGTCGCCAACAGCGCGTTGAAGATCACATGCTTGCCGCCGGTGCCGACGATGGTCTGGCTGGCCTTGTAGTCGAGGTTGTTCTCGCGCTTCAGCTTGGCAGCGATGGCGGAGCGCAACTCGGGGATACCGGCGACGGGCGTGTACTTCGTCTCGCCCCGGCGGATGGCGGCGATGGCGGCTTCCTTGATGTTGTCGGGCGTGTCGAAATCCGGTTCGCCGACCGACAGCGAAATCACGTCCTTACCGGTCGCTTTCAGATCGCGCGCCTTCTGCGTCAGCGTGATGGTGGCGCTGGGCTTGATGCGGGAGAGGGCGTCGGCGAGGAAAGCCATGGAAGGATACTCCGGATGCGGGCCGGGCAACCGTCGCCCGCCAGCGCGGACCTGTCGATAATCCTCCCGCCGGCCAGCCACAAGCGCGAAGCTGTCATGAATCCGACAAATCGCCGCAATGGCGCGCCTGGCCAATGCAGGGCATAAGCTGTCCATGCTTCGCGCCATCCGCATCACGGCCCTCGCCGGCATTGTCAGCGCCATCGCAATCATCGGGCTGATGTTTGCGACGTCGAAGGAAGAGGACATGCTCGCCGCACTCTACGAAATCGCCTTCGGCTCACCCGACCTCGGCCCCTTTGATTTCGAGAAGGGGCGGCGCACAGCAAAACCCAACACCGCGCTTGCCTGCCCGCCGGGCTTCTGTGCCAACGCTGTCGCCGACTTCGACCCCGGCATCTATCCGGTTTCCGATGAGGAACTGCGCCAGCGCTTCACGCAGTTTGTGCTGTCAGAGCCGCATGTGGCTCCTGTCTACCGGCACGAATCGCCGGGGCTGCCGACACAGGACCGGTATGTCCAGCGGACACGGCTGATGCGTTTTCCCGACACCATCGACGTGCGTTTCATACCGCTGACCGAGACCACATCGACGCTCGCAGTCTACTCCCGCAGCCAGATCGGCCACAGCGACATGGGCGTGAACCTCGCAAGGCTCAGGCGCTGGACCGATGGGGCGAACCTGAAGGCGCGTTGAAGCGTCAGCCGTGCTTGATCTTCATCACGAGGATCAGGCCGATCAGCACGATCGTGACCATGTTCGCGCCGATCAGCGGCCATGACGTGATCGCCAGCCCATAGATGAGCCAGAGCGCGATGCCGATGAAGAGCATCACCTGCGCCCACAGCGAGATGTCGCGCGTCTGCTTTGTGCGGATGGTTTTCATCGCCTGCGGCAGCCAGGAGACGGTGGTGAGGGTGGCCGCAAGGGCACCGATCCATTCGACGATCACAGGGTTCATGGCATGCGACTTAGCTGATCGCCCGTGAAGGTCCAATGACGCTTGGCGATGTTTTGCATCAGTTCTAAAACCCGATCACAGGCCCGCAACCAGATCACAGGCCTGCCGCCAGCCGCCGGTCCTGGCTGTCCAGCGCGCGAAGCACCACGCCTTCCGTCAGAAGTTCGGGCCTGAAGGGAATTGCGTCGATCCGCGTTGCCCCACCGAGGCGGGGAATGGCGCTCTCCGCCACGCCCCGCCGCAGCGCGTCCTCCAAAAGATACCAGGCCCGCGCGCCCGGTCCACAAAACACGAGTGCCGTCGGCTGGAAAAGATGGATAAGCATTGTTGCGCCATCGGCGAGGACGCGGCCTACGTCACTGAAAAGGTCAAGAATCGCCTTGTCGCCAGCCGTCCCGCGCGCAACGAGCGCCGCCATCTCCGCCTCGCTCGGCTGACGCCCGACTTCAGGCGGGGGCAGGTCCGCCACGGCCATCGCGTCGCGATAGAGGGCGTAGTCGGCCAGATAGCTTTCGATGCAGCCGCGCGCACCACAGCGGCATTGCGGGCCGCCGCCGCCGAGCCGCACATGTCCGAACTCCATCCCGCCGCCACGCGCGCCGCGCAGCGGCTGGCCATCGATGAACACGCCGAGCCCCACGCCGTCGCCGAGCATCACGCAGGCGGTTACGCCGGTCTGGAGGGCACGCTCGCCGCGCATGATGGCGAAGGCCATGGCGCTCGCGTCGTTGTCCAGCTCCACTGGCAAACCGAGCCTGGCAGAAAGCGCGTCGACCACCGCCAGATCGCCCTGCGCCGTAACCGGGCTCCAGACCACGCTGCCGGCGGTCTGGTCGACGAACCCCTGAAAGGCGACGCCCAGCCCAAGGGCCGCTCCTGCACCGATCTGATCGCGAAAATTCTGCACCCGCGCCGCAAGCTTATCGAAGAACGCTTCTGCGGGAAGCCGCGACAGCGCCACCCTTTCGTCGCGGCTGGCAATAGTGCGTCCGGTGAAATCCGTTGCCTGAAGAGCGATCCGGTCCAGCCCGACCCAGAGCCCGATGATGACACCGACCGCCGGCTCAAACCCCAGCCGCGTCCCCGGCCGCCCCGGTCCGGCGCTGGTTTCGCCCTCGGCCGGCGCGAGTTCCAGCAACAGCCGGTCAGCCAGCAATCCCGCAGTCACTGCCGAGACGGAAGGAGGGCTCATGCCCGTCAGACGGCCGAGTGCCGCACGTGACAGCGGCCCGGACAACCGCAACGCCTCAAGGATGCGGAGGCGTGCACCATCACGGCGTCCGCTTTCGAGAACAGGCGGGGGAACGACCAATTCATTCATGAGCAGAAGTATTGCAGTGCCCTTCCAGATGTTTCAATCGCTTTTTAGGGCAGTCAACCTGACCCTTTCTGGGACCTTTCCGCCAAGAAAATCGTTTCTGGCGAATCGGCGTTTCTATTTTATTCGTCTGCAAAATAAATATTGACAGCCGCAGGATTCCACGCTGATCTCCTCGCCAAGGCGGGGAAAACGCTCGTCAATGCTATCCGGCGGCCCAAAGGCGCGCGTGGATCGATCAGGAGAGGGAGATCACACAATGAAACTTGTCATCAAGGCTGCGCTTGCGGCCGCCATGCTCACCGGTGTCAGCACCGCTGCGCTTGCCCAGGCCAAGGGCCCGGTCGTCGGCGTCAGCTGGTCCAACTTCCAGGAAGAGCGCTGGAAAACCGACGAGGCCGCCATCAAGGCCGCCATCGAGAAGGCCGGCGGCACCTATCTTTCGGCCGATGCCCAGTCTTCGCCCGGCAAGCAGCTGACGGACGTGGAAAGCCTCATCGCGCGCGGCGCGAAGGCGCTGATCGTGCTTGCACAGGACGCCAGCGCCATCCGCCCTGCGGTCGACAAGGCGCTCAACGAAGGCATCGCTGTCGTGGGATACGACCGACTGATCGACAACCCGAACGCATTCTACCTGACCTTCGACAACGTCGAGGTTGGCCGCATGATGGCGCGCGAGGTCCAGAAGGTGAAGCCTGAGGGCAACTACGTCTTCATCAAGGGCTCGGGTGCCGATCCCAACGCCGGCTTCCTGTTCCAGGGCTCGATGGAAGTGCTCAAGCCCGCCATCGATTCCGGGAAGATCAAGAACGTCGGAGAGGCGTTCACCGACGGCTGGCTGCCCGCCAACGCCCAGCGGAACATGGAACAGTTCCTGACCCGCAACAACAACAAGGTCGATGCTGTCGTGGCCGCCAATGACGGCACTGCCGGTGGCTCCATCGCCGCGCTCGCCGCCCAGGGCCTCGCCGGCTCCGTGCCGGTGTCTGGCCAGGACGCAGACCGCGCCGCGCTGAACCGCGTGGCACTCGGCACCCAGACCATGACCGTGTGGAAGGATGCCCGCGAGCTTGGCAAGAGTGCTGCCGAGATCGCCATCCAGCTCGCCGGCGGCAAGAAGCTCGCAGAAGTCACTGGCGCGATGAAGTGGCGTCAGGCCGCCGACAAGCCGGAGATGACGGCGATCTTCCTGAAGCCCGTTCCTGTGACCGCCGCCAACCTCGGCGTCGTCATCGAGGCCGGCTGGGCCCCCAAGGCCGCCGTCTGCCAGGGCGTACCGGCCGGCAAGGTCGCTGCCTGCAACTGAGTCGACGCTGATGCCAGACCTCCTCGCGCCCGGCGCGGGGAGGTTGTACTGCATCAGTGTTGGCTGTCCTTCGAGGCTACCCCTCGCGTTGCACGTCAGGATGAGGAATGCAGGTGAGTTGCATCCACGTCCCTCATCCTGAGGCGCAGGCAAAGCGGGCCTCGAAGGACGGCTGACGCCTCCTCAAACCTTGCAAGAACCTACCCTGCCATGATGGAAACCCTCCGCAAGCTCGAAATCGACCCGCGCCTCGTTGGCATGCTGGCTGCGCTTGCGGTGATCTGGACGGGCTTCCACATTCTCTCGCAGGGCGCATTCCTGACACCGCGCAACCTCTGGAACCTTTCGGTCCAGACGGCGGCCATCTCGGTCATGGCGTGCGGCATGGTGCTGGTCATCGTCACCCGCAACATCGACCTTTCCGTCGGTGCGGTACTTGGCGTTGTGGGCATGATCGTGGGTGTCGTTCAGGCGCGTATCCTGCCCGAGCTCTGGGGCCTCGAGAGTGCGCTCACATGGCCGGTCTCGGTCGCGGTCGCTGTTATCTGCGGCGGGCTGATCGGCCTGGTTCATGGCGCGCTCATCGCCTATCTCGCCATTCCCTCTTTCATCGTCACGCTTGGTGGCCTGCTGGTCTGGCGGGGTGCCGCGTGGTGGGTCACGACGGGCCAGACAGTCGCGCCCATGGACGGCCGTTTCCGCGCCATCGGCGGCGGTGTTGAGGGCGCGATCGGGGCCAATGCCAGCTGGATCATCGCTGTCCTCGCGGTCGCGGGCATCGCCGCAGCCATGATCATGGCGCGCCGGCGCAAGCAGAGCTTTGGCTTTGCCGTGCGGGCCACCTGGGCTGAAGCGCTGGTCATCGGGCTGGCGGCTGCGGGCGTCATTGGTGCAACACTCATCGTCAACGCCTATCCGCTGCCCATCGGCATTGCCCGGCGCATGCTGGAAGCGCAGGGGCTGCCGTGGCCGGCGGGCGGCGTGTTCATTTCCCATGGCTTCGCCGTCCCGGTGCTCATTGCCATCGCGGTGGGGGTGGCCATGACCTTTGTCACCAAGCGCATGCGCTTTGGCCGCTATGTCTTTTCCATCGGTGGCAACCCGGAGGCGGCGCAGCTCTCGGGCATCAACACGAAGCGCGTTCTCATGCAGGTCTATGGCGTGATGGGCGCGCTCACGGGCATCGCCGCCTGCATCACCACGGCGCGCCTCAACGCCGCCACGAATTCCGCCGGCACGCTAGACGAGCTTTATGTCATCGCTGCCGCCGTGATCGGCGGCACCAGCCTTGCCGGCGGCGTTGGCACCATCGTGGGGGCCATGCTCGGCGCGCTGATCATGCAGTCGCTGCAATCGGGCATGGTGTTGCTGGGCGTTGACACGCCGCTGCAGAACATTGTCGTCGGCATCGTGCTTGTGGCCGCCATCTGGCTGGACGGCGTCTACCGCCGCCGCATCAAGTGAGGGAGCACGCCATGTCCGTTGTTTCCACCACACCGTTGATCGAGATGCGTGACATCTCCATTGCCTTTGGCGGCATCAAGGCCGTCGAGGGTGCGTCCGTCGATCTCTATCCCGGCGAGGTGGTGGGTCTGCTCGGCCACAACGGTGCCGGCAAGTCGACGCTGATCAAGATCCTGTCGGGCGCTCACCGTGCGGATACCGGCGAAATCCGCGTCAACGGCGAGGTGGCAGCCATCGCGACGCCGCGCGATGCCAAGGCCTGCGGCATCGAGACGATCTACCAGACGCTGGCGCTGGCCGACAACATCGATGCCGCCGCCAATATCTATCTCGGCCGCGAGAAGCTGACCTCCTATGGCACGCTCGACGACGCCACGATGGAGTCCGAGACGCGCAAGGTGATGGCGCGGCTCAATCCACATTTCCGCCGTTTCAAGGAGCCGGTGAGTGCTCTTTCCGGTGGCCAGCGCCAGTCGGTCGCCATCGCCCGCGCCATCCATTTCAACGCCCGCGTGCTGATCATGGACGAACCGACGGCGGCACTGGGGCCGGCGGAAACGGCGCAGGTCGGCGAGTTGATCAAGCAGCTGAAAGCCGAGGGCATCGGCATCTTCCTGATCAGCCATGATCTTCACGACGTGTTTGATCTGGCGGACCGCATCACCGTCATGAAGAACGGCAAGGTGGTCGGCACCGCCAGAATTGGCGACGTGACCAAGGACGAGGTGCTGGGCATGATCATCGGCGGCAAATGCCCTGCTGGTGCCACGCCTGGCCCCGGTGCAAGCGTTTGAGTGCCCGCGTCTGAAAGGAAATTTCATGGTCAGCTATCCGGAGCTCAAGGGGCGCAGCGTGCTCGTCACCGGCGGTGCCAGCGGCATCGGCGAAGCCATCGTCCGGGCCTTCGCCGGACAGGGCGCTTCCGTCGGCTTTCTCGATCTCGATGAAGCTGCGGGCCGAAAGCTCGAGAAAGACCTGCGCGGCAAGGCGGCATTCGAGCCGGCGGACCTGCGCGATCTCGACGCGCTGCCGGAAGCCATCGACAGGCTGCGCCGCAAGCACGGTCCGTTCCGCGTGCTCGTCAACAACGCCGCCCGCGACGATCGGCACACCATCGACACGATCACGCCCGCCTATTGGCGCGAGCGCATGGCGACCAACATCGACCACCAGTTTTTTGCAGCGCAAGCCGTCTTCAAGGATATGGCGGCGCTGGGTGGTGGCTCGATCATCTGCATGGGTTCCACCAGCTATATGCAGAGCAAAGACAGCTTTGCCGCCTACAA
>JBOFUS010000444.1:0-3768 GCA_051652685.1 Beijerinckiaceae bacterium | reverse complement strand
CGCCGTCAGGCGCGCCGCGACATAGTCCATCAGGCCTTCATACTCACCGATCAGCCGACGCTCGGTTTTCCGCTCCTCCGAGTAGCCGAAGACATCGAGCTTAGTGCCGCGCAGGCGCTTGAACCGCGCAAGCACCTCGAAGGCCTTCAGCATCCACGGTCCGAAGGTCGTCTTCACGGCGTGGCCCTGCGCGTCCTTCTTGCCCATGAGCGGCGGGGCGAGGTGGAATTCGAGGCGGATGTCGCCCTCGAAGGCGGCTTCGAGTTGCTTCTTGAACGCGCCATCGGTGTAGAGGCGCGCCACCTCGTACTCGTCCTTGGTGGCCATGAGCTTGAAGAAGTAGCGGGCGACCGCCTCCGTCAGTTCCTTTCGGCCGGGCGTCCGCTCGGCCTCTGCCTTCTGCACGCGGGCGACTGCGGCGCGGTAGCGGGCGGCATAGGCCTCGTTCTGATAAGCGGTGAGGAAGGTCGCGCGGCGGTCCACCATCTCGGTGAGGCTTTCCGAGAGCCTGCGCACCTCGGTCGTCTCTTTCGCCTGCGCGACGATGGCTTCGACACCCGCCTGATCATGGGCGGCGCGGCGGCCCCAGCGGAAGGCGTCGATGTTCATGGGCACCGCCTCGCCGTTCAGCGCGATGGCCTTCTCGATTGCGGCGGATGACAGCGGCACGCCACCCTTCTGGTGCGCGTAACCCAGCAGGAACATGTTGCCGGCGATGGAGTTGCCGAAGAGCGCCGTTGCCAGCCCCGTCGCATCGATCATCGCCACCCGCTCCTTGCCGGCCGCAGCCGCGATGGCGCGCTTCAGGCGCACGACAGGCAGCGAGTAATCCGCATCGCGGGTGAACTCGCCGCCCATGATCTCGGCGGTATTCGCAACGAAGAGCGTATGGCCGTGGCGGACGGCCGCCAGCACCTTGCGCGTGCCAGATACCACCAGATCACCGCCCAGGATAAGGCTTGCCTGCTCCGCCGAAACGCGGATGGCGCTGATCGACTCCGGGTACTTTCCGATCTTCAGGTGCGAATAGACGCTGCCGCCCTTCTGCGCGAGACCCGCCATGTCGATGGCACCGAAGCCCTTGCCTTCCAGATGCGTCGCCATGCCCAGAATGGCACCGATGGTGACAACGCCCGTGCCGCCCACGCCCGTGACGATGCAGGCCCAGACGTCGTTCTCCACGGACGGGATCGCGGGCTCGGGCGGGAGAGCCGGGGCTTCCGCGCTCTTGGCCAACGCCGCCGGTTTCCTGATCTTCGCCCCATGCACCGTGACGAAGGACGGGCAGAAGCCGTCGACACAGGAGAAATCCTTGTTGCAGGACGATTGGTCGATGCGCCGCTTGCGGCCGAACTCGGTCTCGACCGGCTGCACCGAAACACAGTTCGACTTCACACCGCAATCGCCGCAGCCCTCGCAGACCAGCTCGTTGATGATCACGCGCTTGTCGGGATCGGGGAACTGGCCGCGCTTGCGGCGGCGGCGCTTCTCGGCAGCACAGGTCTGGTCGTAGATCACAACCGTGACGCCCTCGATCTTGCGGAGCTCGCGCTGCACGGCGTCAAGTTCGCTCCGGTGATGCACCGTGGCATGCGCCGGAAACACCACGCGGCCAGCGTATTTCTCCGGCTCGTCGGTGACGATGGCGATGCGGTCCACACCCTCGGCACGGACCTGGTTGGCGATCATCTCCACCGTCAGCCCGCCCTCGTGGTGCTGGCCGCCGGTCATGGCAACGGCGTCATTGAACAGGATCTTGTAGGTGACGTTCGTCTTGGCCGAGATCGCGAAGCGCAGCGCCAGCACGCCAGAGTGGTTATAGGTGCCGTCTCCCAGGTTCTGGAAGATGTGGCCGGTCTTTGAGAACGGCGCTTCGCCCACCCAGTTTGCGCCCTCGCCGCCCATGGCGGTGAAGCCCGCCGTCTCGCGGTCCATCCACAGCGCCATATAGTGGCAGCCGATGCCGGCAGATGCGCGGGAGCCTTCCGGCACGCGGGTCGAGGTATTGTGCGGGCAGCCCGAACAGAAATAGGGCGTGCGCGTGCCGACATCCACGGTCTCGGCCAGCCGCGCCTGCGCCTGCCGGAGCATGGCCACGCGGCGGGAAAGGTCTTCCTGCGGGTGGAACGCCAACAGCCGGGAGCCGATGGCGATGGCGATATCGTTGGGGTCCAGCGCACCCTTGACGGGGAACAGCCAGTCGCCGCGCGCGTCGCGCTTGCCGACCACGGTGGGCTGGAGACCGGAGCCGTAAAGCTCCTCCTTGACCTGAACTTCAAGCAGCGAACGCTTCTCCTCGACCACGATGATGGTCTCAAGCCCCTTGGCGAAGGCGTAGATCTCGGCCGGGTCCATGGGCCAGGGGGCAGCAATCTTGAAGAGGCGAAGGCCGATGCGGTTGGCCGCCGCCTCGTCGATGCCGAGACTATCGAGCGCGGTCCGCACGTCGAGATAGCTCTTGCCGACGGTGATGATCCCGATGCGCGCTTGCGGACCGCCGGAAAAGATGATGCGGTTCAGCCCGTTGGCGCGGATATAGGCCAGTGCCGCGCCGCGCTTGAACTCGTGCAGACGGGCTTCCTGCACAATGAAATCAAGCTCGCGGCGGATGTTCAGGCCATCCGGTGGCATCTGGAAATCACCGGGAAGGACCACCTTCACGCGATCAATGGAACCATCGACAGAGGCAGTCGATTCGACGTTTTCCTTGACGCATTTCAGCGCCGTCCAGCAGCCGGAATAGCGGCTCATGGCGTAGCCATGCAGGCCATAGTCGAGGATCTCCTGCACACCTGCCGGATTGAGGATCGGGATCATTGTGTCGACGAAGTTGAACTCCGTCTGGTGCGCCACCGTCGAACTTTCCGCGGTATGATCGTCGCCCATCAGCGCCAGCACGCCGCCGTGGCGCGAGGAACCCGCCATGTTGGCGTGGCGGAAGACATCGGTCGTGCGGTCGACACCCGGCCCCTTGCCGTACCAGAGGCCGAAGACCCCGTCGTGCTTGCCCTCGCCCGACAGCTCAGCCTGCTGCGCACCCCAGAGCGCCGTGGCGGCCAATTCCTCATTCAGCCCAGGCTGAAAGATGATTCCGGCTTTCTCCAGAGGCTTCTTCGAGCGGAAAAGCTGCTGATCGAGGCCACCGAGCGGCGAGCCGCGATAGCCCGATACCAGCCCTGCGGTGTTGAGCCCGGCGCGCCGGTCCCGCTCGCGCTGGGCGAGCAACAGGCGAACGATAGCCTGTGTGCCGGTAAGGTAGACATGGGTCTTCGACAGATCGTATTTGTCGTCGAGGGTGACCTCGCGCAACGCGGTTGGCTCTCCCATGGCGGACCTCCTCCATGCCCGCATGCTGCGGGCGGCCCAGTGACGAATGTCAAAACCGACAGGCGTCGCTTTTATGTCAACAATGCTGACATAAATGCGACGCCTGGTCAAACAACAGCCTGCATATCGCCCAGGTGGAAGATGGACCCTCCTGCCTGCCACCGCAAGTTTGCGAAGCATCCACCGAAGCTGCTATGAGGCGAGTATGATGCTTCGTCGAATTGCCCTTGTCCTGCTGGCCTTCGCCGGTCTCTCGACCGCCCCCGCCTTCGCGCACCCCCACGTCTTCGTCGCGGCGAAGGCGGAGGTGATCTACGACGGACAGGGCAACATGCTGGGCGTCAATCACGTCTGGACCTTTGACGAGCAATATTCCGCCTTTGCCACGATGGGCTTCGGCAAGGGTGCAGATGGCAAGCTTGATGCCGTCAAGCTGGCGGA
>JBOFUS010000443.1:0-7170 GCA_051652685.1 Beijerinckiaceae bacterium | reverse complement strand
CTTGACCGGATGACCCAGGGGACCGAGGTCAACCGGAGCATCCGCAGCAGGGGGATCATCGAGACCGGACGGGGCCAGGATACTTCGCTCGGCTTCGGAGGCTTCGCGGGCTATAACTTCGTCCATGAAGAAGCAGTCTTCGGTGTCGAGGTCGACTACAAGCGCACCCGTGTCGAAAGCGGTTTTGACGGAATCGGCAACGGTACAACGGCGGGATACCCGGTCGGCAGCGCCACGCAGTTCGACAGCTGGAACGCCACGACACGCTCAAACATCAAGTTCACGGATCTCGCGACGATCCGCGGCCGCATGGGATATGCGTTCGGGAATTTCCTTCCCTATCTGACCCTTGGCGCTGCCATCGGCCGCGCCAGCACGCTGAGCGGGGCCACAATCTCCGGTTCGTTCGAGCGGCTTGACGCGTCAGGTATCGTGATCGCCAGCGGCCCGATTTTCTTCCCGCCGCGCAATGGATCGCCTTCTTCCCTGACGACGCAGATCAGGACAAAGTTCTACGGCGGATATGTCATTGGAGCGGGCCTCGACTTTGCGCTCTCGTCGAATATCTTCCTGCGTGCGGAGCTTCAGCATCTCCGCTTTGCAAACATCGCAGGCAGCAACGTTGCCGTGAATTCGGCCCGCGTCGGCGCAGCCGTCAAGTTCTGAAGCTATTCCGCAAGCACGCGCGTCGCCGGGAAAACGACTTCCGTCAGAGTTCCTTCGCCGCGCGAGCTTTCAATACGGAAATGCGCCCGGTTGGCTTCGACAAGCGCTTTCGTCAACGGCAGGCCAAGCCCGGTGCCGCCGTCCATGGGCGCATCTCCTACCTGACGAAATGGCTCCATCGCATGGGCGATCTCGGTCGGTGTCATTCCAACGCCGGTGTCGCGGATGCGGATGACGGCCTCCCCCGTGCTGGACAGGCTGGTGGAGACGATCGCCTGACCGCCGGGCTTGGTGTAGCGCGTGGCGTTCGACAGAAGATTGAGCACGATCTGGCGGATCGAACGTGGGTCTGCAACGACCGGAGGCAATCCCGGGGCTATCTGGGTTCGGATCACCACGCGTGCCCTGTTCGCCTGCGGTTCCAGCATTGCCACGGCGCTGGCGACAATGGCGTTGATCTCCACCCGCTCGAATGACAGCTCGAACTTTCCAGCAGCGATTTTTGACAGGTCGAGCAGGTCGTTGACGAGCGACAGCACATGTGTGCCGCTGCTGTGGATGTCCTTCGCATACTGCCGGTAGCGTTCGTTGCCGACGGGGCCGAACTGTTCGGTCGTCATGGCTTCCGAAAAACCAATGATCGCATTCAGCGGCGTTCTCAGTTCATGGCTGACGCTGGCCAGAAAATCGGTCTTGTTGGCATTGGCGCTTTCGGCCTTCTGGCGGGCTTCCTCAAGCTCGCGCTCCGCCTTCTTCCACGCCGACATGTCCTTGAGCACGGCGCAGAACCTGCCCCGTGGGCCGGTATCATTCAGGCGACCGATGGTCATGAACAGCGGAATCGTACCATTGTTCCGTTCGCGTCCCTGCACCTCGCGGCCATCATTGAGGAGTGAGGCGACGCCGTTGCTTTTCAAGCCTTCGAGGTAATCGAGCGCAGCGCTGTGGCTGCGTGGGTCGAGGAGTGTCGTGACGGCTTCTCCCGCAACCTCCTTCTGGTCGTACCCGAACAGCGCTTCCGCCGATCGGTTCATACCAAGGATGCGGCCGTCGCTGTCGAGGGTCACGATGCCATCCATGGCAGTGTCCAGCACCGCCTGAAGCTCGCGCAACTCGGCGCGCGCGGTCAGCAGGTCCAACTCCAGCGAACGCTGGGCCAGATTGTCTCTCACCGGGATTTCTCTTGCCGGACTGTCCAGTGCCTTCGCCTGTGGCGTCAGCACCATCAGCATTGCAGGTGATTTGCCCCATTCGAAGGCATGGATACGCGCGTCGGTCCAGATTTCACTCTCCCGAGCCCCGCGAACCAGGAAAGCACTGGCGGAAAGCTCACTGGTCGGCGGGCTCTGGACGAAGAGTTCGTCGATATCACCCGCGTCCACGAAGGCCGCAAGATCGCGATGCCCGGTCATTTCCAGCATCCGGCGATTCACATGGACGGCCCTGCCGGCCTGGGTCACGATAAGAGCCACTGGCAGCTTGTCCATCAACTGGACCAGATGATCATTTCCGACATTGATAGGCCGCCTGCGCGCGCGCCGTTCGGCCAGCGTTTCATAGGGTACAAGCGGCGAGTCCGAAGCCTCGCCGGCCAACTCTTCAGGCAAAGATGCATCGGCAGGCACATGCGCGCCTTCCTCTTCCACCGGGGGCATCCTGCCGCCGTCGAGGGCGCGCGCGATTTCCTGGAATGCCTCGCGCTCCTGATCGGAGAGGATCCGTGTGGATTGCGCACCTGCGCGGTTCTCGAGGAGCAATGTGCGAAGCCCGAGAACCGCTGGCGGAGCTGTCTGAAGGATTGGAAGGGGGCGCCGGCGCTCGAAAAGTGCCGGTGGGCTGCCGGTGGTCAACAGCCCTTCCGGCCGGGAAACCGGTTCGGAAGAGAGCACGGCGTCGTCCGCACCGACTGTCGCGACGGGAAGCGGCTGCTCATTGCGGACCGGCTGCACCCGTGCAATTCCATAGCCGCGGTATCCCGCGAAGGCGCCGTTCTCCCGGACAACGACACCTCCCAACTCAACAGGAACAGGCTCCGCTGTGCGTGTGGATGGCCATTGCACGGGTCCGGCTGACCAGCTCGCGCGTGCCGCCAGTGCCGTGCTGACAGCTTCACCGTTTGCGATTCCGAACCGGGCGACGACGGTGTCCCAGTCAAGACCGAGCAGGGCCGCATTGGCACCACCGACGGCATCGGCGAGTTCATGCGAAAGATGGACGAAACGTCCCGCCCCGTCGGTCTGCCAGACAAACCGTGTCGTCCGGAGCGGCAAGGGTTCACCGGGTGCGACGGCCACCATTCGGGAAGGGCCTTCGAGATCGTGAGGCTCCAAAGCTTCAATAGTCCCGGTCGGCGCAGTTTCCATCGGCCCGACGGGGATGGGGTCAACCGCATCCGGAGCCCTAGCTATATGCGGAATGTCGTCCGCATTCTCCGGGTTCTGTCCGTCCAGCACTGTTTCGCCATCGCTGACACCGGGCAGGACACCGTGATCATCCGGCGAGACCTCGGGCTCTTCCAGGGGTGGCATGAAGGGCTCAACCTGTGGCTTGCCGTCATCGACGTCCGGCGTGGTCAGCATTGACGACACGCTTGTTGTGGGTGCCGCCGACGTCACCGGCTTGCGGGTGGGAACTGCCACTGCAAGCAGGCCAAGACCACCGCCGGCAAGACCACCGCCGGCAAGACCACCGCCGGCGAGACGCACGACCCGGCAAAGGCACGTGAGGGATGAGCCGTCGGCGACGCCGAGCTGCTGCACGCGGACAGGTTCCGAGGCCGGATCCGGTTGTGCGAGGTCGGCCGCGAGTCCGCGCAGCAGGTCGTGGAGATCAGGGACGCGTCCCAAAGCTGCTTCCCGCTCGGATTCTGGCGAACGCCACAACAGCCGTGCGTCCACGGCCGCCCAAAGCCAAGCCAGGCCGGCGTCAGGATCGAGCGGAAAGCCGGAAAGGCTGTCCACATGCTGGCGGATCGCGTTGTTCAAATCGTCTCCGCGCCCTTCGAGGGGCGTCAACCTGCCACGACCGAGGGGCGGGCGTGCATGGCTAACAGAACGTAAATATAGCGGTTCAAATGCTGCGTGAAAGTCTCAACGCTGCTATGACAGTGCGAAACCGCATTTTAAGATTAACAGGGGGCACAGACGCCCTTGTCTATCACGGGAGGGCACAATGGCTGATCAGGGCAAATTCGGTGGTCCGGGCTTCGAAGCACCGCAGGAAATGCGCGATTTTGCACTGAAAAGCGTCGAGCAGGCGCGCCGCGCGTTCGATGGTTTCATCGGGGCGACCAAGGAGGCCCGTTCCGTGCAGGACAATGCTGTCGAGGCAACGGGCGAGGCTGTCCGCTTCGCGGAGCAAAACATGAAGGCCGCCTTCGACCACGCACAGAAGCTGGTGCAGGCGAAGGGCATCGAGGAGGTCGTCCACCTGCAGTCCGACTTCATGCGTGCACAGATTGAGGCGATGCAATCGCAGCTCAAGGCTTTCACTGACGGCATTCAGGGCAAGAAAAGCTGAAATACCTACAAAGCTGAAACATCTGCAAAGCTGCAACGTCCACAAATCAGATCCGCCCAGAGATCAGACTGCGCACAAAAAAAGGACCGCCGAAGCGGTCCTTGAAGTCATGGGAGGCGTCAAACAAGTGGACAGGAGCCACAGGGCCGACGAAAACGCCGGCACTGTTAACCTAACCGAAGATCCCTAACAGCTGGTTAACGCCGATGGAAACTGTAGCTTCGGCAGCTGTTGCAGAACGCATTGAAGGTGACGGGTCGCCACCTTTTGCCTCCGGAGTCCCGATGTCCCAAGGAACGAGTTTTTTCTTCAATAGCCAGGATGGCCTGAAGCTGCATGCGCGTCTCTTCGGCGATTCGCACTCCAGTCGAATGTCGGTCCTGTGCCTGCCCGGTCTGGCGCGGACGGCGGCGGATTTCGACGAGCTTGCTCTCCACCTGTCCGAACATCGCCTCCGGCCCCGTCACGTCGTCGCCGTCGACTACCGGGGCAGGGGCCTTTCTGCCCGTGATCCGGACCCGGCCAACTACGACGTGAGGGTGGAGGCGCAGGACGTGCTCGACCTGATGGCGGCGCTGGGAATTGCCCATGCGCTGTTTGTCGGCACTTCGCGCGGCGGGTTGATCACGATGGCGCTCGGTGCGCTCCGGCCGGCAGTGATCCGTGGCGTTGTGCTCAACGATATCGGCCCGGTGTTCGAAGGCAAGGGCCTTGCCCGCATCAAGAGTTATGTCGGCAAGATGCCCAAACCCGCCAGCTGGGCCGAGGCTGTGGCTATTCTGAAGCGGGTCGCCAGCAAGCAGTTCACGCGGCTCACGGAGGCCGAGTGGGAGGGGTTCGCACGGCGAACCTTTGTCGAGACGCCGCATGGGCTGGAGCCGGCCTACGATCCGGCGCTGATGAAATCGCTCGATGCCTTCGATATCGAGAAGCCGCTGCCGGTGATCTGGCATCTATACGAGGGGCTTTCGGGCGTGCCACTCCTGTCGCTCAGGGGCGAGAACTCCGACCTCCTGTCCGAGGCGACACAGGCGGAGATGCTGCGCCGGCATCCGCGTGCCGAAGGCGTGGTTATCGTCGGCGAGGGACATGCGCCGCTGCTCTCCGACCGGCCAACCATGCAGAAGATCGCGGCTTTTGCTGCGGCTGTCGAGGATGGCCGCTCCATCGGCAACCGTCCGAGCCCCGTCGCAACCACCTGATAAGGCGGGCGTGATATCCGGGGACGGATGGTTGCGCACCCGCCCGATTCTCCAACCGACTCCGCCGCCCGCGACGGCGAAACGCGCATGCTTGCGCTGACTGGTGTTGCCGCGCGCGTCGTCAACGCAGGCGTGATGTTCCTGACGCAACTCCTGTTCGCCCGCGCGCTTGGTGTGGCGGAGTATGGTGTTCTGACAGCAGCCAACACGGCGATGCTGCTTGTGGCGGGCGTCGCCACACTGGGACTGACCGCGATGCCGCAACGGTTCTGGCCGGAATACGCGGCAAGGGGCGAAACCGGGCGTTTGCGGGCGTTGCTGCACTTTGCCACCGTCGCCCCGATCTTCATCGGCATCGTCATCGCGCTTGCCGGAGCCGGCGTGATCTTCCTGCTGCGGCAAAACCTCGGCGATGGGCTGGCGCTCGCCATGATGCTCGCGATGCTCACAGTTCCGGCGCAGGCTTCGCTGGATGTGGTCGAGGGCGTGGCCCTGGCGCGCGGCTGGAAGGCACTTGCCTATGGCCTGGGCTTTGTCGTCCGGCCGTTGCTGGTGCCCGTTGTCTTCGGGGCGGCATGGTTATTCGGAACCACTCCGGATGCAAAGCTCGCCGCTGGCGCGCTCGCCGTCGCGACCTGGGTTGCGGCGCTGCTGCTGGCGGCGCTGGTCTGGCGCAAGGCGTCCGGCGAACTGCCGCCAGCCGCGCCGCAGCCCGAAATCCGCCGCTGGCTTCTGGCGGGCCTGCCAGTGGTGATGATCGACGGGGCTTTCATGCTGATGACGTCGCTCGATGTCCTGTTGCTGGCGCTTCTGCGCGATGAGGCTGAGGTGGGTGTGTACGGCGCGGCAGCACGGCTGGTGGCGATCGTCGCCTTCGTGCACCACGGCTTGGCGTGGGCGACGGGACACCACTTTTCTGCACTGCATCAGGCCGGAGACCAGCGAGGACTGGCGGAATACGCTGCCCGCGCCACGCGAATGACCTTCCTGCCCTCCGTGGGAGCGGCGGTCATCGTGGCACTTGCCGCGCCGCTGCTCTTGCTGCTGTTCGGGCGAGACTTCAGCGACGGTGGCGTCATCACGGCCGTGTTGCTTGTCGGCCTGATTTGCCGTTCTGCCGTCGGACCCGCCGAGCAGCTTCTGATCATGACGGACCGGCAACTCGCCTGTGCCTATGCCTACGCCTGGGCCTTTCTGGTGAACGCCGCCGTGTGCCTTGCGTTCGTGCCGGCCCATGGCGCGCTGGCCGCTGCCGCCGGCACCGCGCTCGGTTATGGTGTTGCGAGCATCATCATGGCCCGCGAGGTGAAGTCGCGGCTGGGCTTCGACGTGCATGTGCTGGCACTCATGGCGCGCGCCCCGCGGGCAGCCCATGTCTGAGCAGAAGGCCAACGTTCGTCGGACCGCCGAAGGGCTGGATTGGCAGGCACAAGGCATTTGCGCCAATCCGCATGTCCATCCTGCCGCCATTGCCGCGGGCCTTGCCCATGCCGGAGGGCGAGGCCGTGTGGCTGTCTGGCGCGGGGGTGATCAGGAAGCACGCTGGCCGCTGGCCCTCACGCGGATCATTCCCGGCCTTGATGTGCTGTCTGCGCCCATGACCCCGCTCTATGATATCGTCGGCGCGCCGCTGCTCCCCGCCGAGCATGAAAAGCAGGCACTCGCCGGTCTTGTCGGCGCAATCCGCGCCGACAGATCGCTGCCCCCGGTCATCATCCTGCGCGCCTGTCCCGGCGATGGACCCGTCTTCGAGGCGCTTGCACTGCTGGAGAGCGAAGGCGTC
>JBOFUS010000442.1:0-1126 GCA_051652685.1 Beijerinckiaceae bacterium | reverse complement strand
CCGCCGGCGACGGCATGCTCGGCGCGGCTCCAATGCGCCTCGATCGGCCCGCCGGAGAGCTCATGCGCCACCGGTTCGCGCTCCGCCGGAGCGACGCGCATGACGGCGCGCTTGATCGTCAGCAGGCGGTCCGCGAGGCGGGTATCGCTTGCCACCGCAGCCTCGCGGTCGAGCGCGACCTGATAAGCGTAGAGGCTGGCAAGATGCACGACGCCAATGCCGATCAACATCAGCAATATGGTGCGGTTCGTCAGCGTGTCGAGCTTGAACGTCTTCAGCCATCCCCTCATGCGCGGACAACCGTCGGCATGAAGAGATAGCCCACGCCACGGACGGTCTTGATTACCTCTGAGCCGTCGCCGCCCTGCTCGATCTTGCGGCGCAGTCGGCTGACCAGCACGTCCACCGAGCGGTCGAAGACGTCCGATGTGCGATTGCGCGCCACCTCCAGCAGCCAGTCGCGGGACAGCACCCGGTTCGGGCTCTCCATGAAGGCGGTGAGGAGATCGAACTCGGCGCCCGACAGCTCGACCAGCGCGCCTTCCGGATTGATCAGCTCGCGGCGCAGCAAATCGACATTCCATCCGTCGAAGGCGTAGCCGCACTGTTTGGAGATCGTTGGGCCGCCGTCGCTCCGGCTGCGCCGCAGCACGGCGTTGATGCGGGCCAGCAGCTCGCGCGGATTGAAGGGTTTGGCGAGGTAGTCGTCCGCGCCGACCTCCAGCCCGACGATCCGGTCCGTCTCGTCGCCCTTCGCCGTCAGCATGATCACGGGAAGGCTGCTGGTGCGGCGAAGCTCCCGGCAGAGATCGAGACCGCCGATGCCAGGCAGCATCAGGTCGAGGACGACGAGGTCAATGGCCTGGCCGCCAATCGCCGCGCGCATCTCGACGCCGTCGCGGGCGAGCGCCACATCCAGCCCGTTCTCCTTCAGGAATCCGGCAAGCAGCTGCCTGATCTGCCCGTCGTCGTCGACGATCAGAACACGGGCTGGTGCCTCGGCACGGGCTGCGGCAACGGACATCAGGCCAGATCGGACTTTCGTTGAAAGAGAGGGAAAACCCGTTCGGTTTCAGCCCTTTGTCCGCATCGTGTCAAACCGTAACAGCAAAGCCTCATGCGTTTC
>JBOFUS010000441.1:0-1425 GCA_051652685.1 Beijerinckiaceae bacterium | reverse complement strand
CCGCCGTGGAAGCGCATGGCGCGGCGGTCCACGATCGTGGCGGGATCGAGCGTCGGCCGGCCGGAGACATGGCTGCGGAAACCGCGCTGCACGAAGCTCGGCTCAAGCGCGATGCCGGATTTGGCTTCCCGCAACGACGCCAGAACCTGGTTCTGGTTGTTGCCGATAGAGGAGACGATCCCCATGCCAGTGACGACGACGCGGCGCATATATTGGTCCTTCCGGTGATGGAGTCCGGGTTATGGGCAGCCTCAGGCGGCTTTTTCTTTCGACAGACCCACCTTGAGGTCGCTCGCAGTATATATGGTCTCGCCATCGGCTTTCAGCCACCCGTCGGCGATGCCGAGCACGAGACGGCCGCGCATGACCCGCTTGAAGTCGATGCCATATTCGACAAGCGTCGTCTTTGGCGTCACCTTGCCCTTGAACTTCACTTCGCCGGTCGCAAGCGCCATGCCGTAGCCGGGCTCGCCCAACCAGCCGAGGAAGAAGCCCGTGAGCTGCCACATGGCATCAAGGCCCAGACAGCCGGGCATGATCGGGTTGCCCTGGAAATGGCATGGGAAAAACCATAGGTCAGGACTGATATCGAATTCGGCGCGGATCATGCCCTTGCCATGCGGGCCGCCGTCTTCGGAAACCTCCGTGATGCGGTCGAACATCAGCATCGGCGGCAGCGGCAACTGCGCGTTGCCGGGGCCGAAGAGCTCGCCCCGTCCGCAGGCCAGCAGATCGTCCATGGTGTAACTCGTGCGTCGTGCGGTCATTCTGTTGCCCAGTCGGGCAAAAACCGCCCGCGTCGCGCTGTTAACAGCGCGGTCGGGCGATTACAAATGTTTGCATATGAACAGTTTTTTCCGAAGGCCCGCTCAGCGCGACAGGAGCCGGGTCAGTTTCTGCAACTGGTTCTCGCGGCTCTCGCGATAATCCAGCGTGCCTGAAAAAGAACCCCTTGCATCGAAGAGATAGACCGCCGCCGTGTGGTTCATGGTGTAGCTGCTGGACGTCGGCACTTTCTCGTAGAAAGCCGCGAACTGCTTCGCCAGCGTTGGCAACTCGGCCATGGACGGCACAAGGCCGACGACACGGTTGTCGAAGGCCGAGAGGTAGCTCTTGAGCAACTCCCCCGTGTCGCGCTCGGGATCAACCGTGATGAAATACACACGGAAGTCCTTTGCCCGCATTGCCGCCGGTCCCTTGTCGATGTCATCGAACAAGGCCGTCATCTCCGTCAGCGTGCCCGGACAGACATCCGGACACTGGGTAAAGCCAAAGAAGAGTGCATAGGGCTTGCCTGCAAGGCTGGCACTGTCCAGCGTGCCACCGGACGCCAGCGCGAGCTTGAACGGCCCGCCAACGCGGCCCGCTCCCTGCTCCGGCCGCTTGGCCGGGTTGAGCAGCACGACCGCAATGACCACGCCGAGC
>JBOFUS010000440.1:0-3786 GCA_051652685.1 Beijerinckiaceae bacterium | reverse complement strand
CTGAAGAAGCAGCGGCTACCGGAGTCACTTGTCGGCGCAAGGATCTGGGACCGCCGCCTCAAGGCGATCCGCCGGCATGAGACGCATCTCGCGCAGCAGGGAACGCGGGTCATCAAGTTCTTCCTCAACGTCGGCCGTGAGGAGCAGAAAAAGCGGCTGATCGCGCGGATCGACGATCCGACGAAGAACTGGAAGTTCGAGGTGAACGACCTTTCCGAGCGCAAGCTGTGGGACGACTACATGGTCGGTTACGAACAGGCGATCCGCGCCACGGCGACGAAGGACTCGCCCTGGTACGTCATTCCAGCCGACGACAAGAACCTGATGCGGGTCGCGGTGATGGCTGCGATCAAGCGCGAGATGAAGAAGCTGGACCTGGCGTTTCCAGCGCTTGATGCCATCGCAAAGGCGAAGCTTGGTGATGCGAAACGCCTTCTCCTTTCGGAAAAGTAGCGCGACTCCGTCCTCAGCGTTTTGCGCAATCAGCCGGCTTGAGCATTTCGAGGCGCGTCATCTCGCCTTTGAGCGCGAATTCGCCGAAGTCGAGTTTGAGCGCACCTGATACGCCGTTCTCGAACATATCGAAGGACAACACATAGACCGGTGTGCGCTCGCCAGTTCCCGGTTCGAAGTAGCTGATGGCCACAGGCCAGCGACGCATCGCAGCAAGGCCCGCCTTCTGGGCCGCGTCCTCGACCTGGCGGCCGCCGGCAGGCACCTCGGTCCCGATCAGCGCAGTGGTGTCATAGACCTTTTCGCCGGTGTCCGAACCGTCATAGACCTTCACGCCGACAATGCGCTCGTCTCGTTTCGCAGCCGCAATCAAGCGCGCCATGTGCTCGGTCGGGAAAACCACATCGCCGTCGATGTCGAGCGCAATGGGTTTGGGCTCCTTGATGCGGATCGACACGCCGCCATCACCGGCGCGCTCGGCCCTGCCATCGGTTGTCTGCGACCTGTTGCCGTTCGTGCGCTTTTCCGAGCGGAAGTCGAGAGCCTTGCCTTCGCCGGTCTCGAAGCTCGTCACACGCATCTCGGAGGTCTGGTTCTGGCCCTCTCCGTCGCCGATCTGGGTCAACTGACGAAAGGTCGTGGCGTATCCGTCGCAGGCCGTTCCCGTAAACTCCAGACCGATCCGTCCTGTCGCGGTGCTGACGGACTTGCCACGCGTGGAGTGCAGCGAAAGCTCGTAGCCGGCCCGGTGGGGCGCAAGCGGCACGATGTCCGTCGCTTGCGCAAGAGCGGGTGAACCGGCGCAAACCACAAGGGCGAGGACGATCGGCACAAAGGTGCGTCGGGAAATCATGGCTTCTCCAATTTGCGAAATGGAAGGAACGTCGGTGCCGTGTCTTTCACCCGCTTGAGAGGCGAATGTGGGGCCGGAGCAAGGCTTCGCCAACCCCTTGCATCGCGCCGTCCGGTCACGGATGTGTAGATGCAGCAAAGGAGAAGAGAATCATGGGTCGTATTGCTGCACGCCTTGTTGAACTGGGCATCCAGTTGCCGCCCGCGCCGGCACCTGTCGCCAACTATGTCCCCTCCGTTCTCACAGGCTCGCTGCTGGTGATCTCGGGCCAGATCTGCTACGGCGCAGATGGCAAAATTGCTCCCCGGCACACCGGCAAGCTTGGCGGGAGCGTTTCGCCGGAGCATGGCCGCGAGGCGGCGCGGCTTTGCGGCCTCAACGTTCTGGCGCAGGCAAATGCGGCGCTCGGCGGGCTGGACCGGATCGTCCGTTGTGTGCGCCTCGGCGGCTTCATCAATGCCACGCCGGACTTTATCACCCTCCCCGCAATCATGAACGGCGCGTCAGATCTGATGGTCGAGATCCTCGGCGATGCCGGGCGGCATGCGCGCTCGACCGTCGGCATGGCGGCGTTGCCGCTCGATGCCGCCGTCGAGGTCGAGGCGATGTTCGAGGTGTTGGCCGGATGAGCGGTTATGACTGGCTCACCGCCCGCCCGATTGCCCATCGCGGGCTGCACGCGCGCGCCGCCGGCATTATAGAGAATTCAGCCGCCGCTTTCTCGGCCGCAGCAGCCGCTGGATATGGCATCGAGTGCGATGTCCAGCTGTCCTCGGATGGGGAGGCAATGGTTTTCCATGACTACGATCTTGAGCGGCTTACGGGCGAGTCGGGCCGCGTGATCGACAGGACGTCCGACGAACTGGGCAAAATCCCGCTCACGGGCTCAAGTAACCTCGACCGGATACCCAAGCTGTCGGCACTTGTTGCGCAGGTTGGCAATGCAGTCCCGCTCGTGGTGGAGATCAAAAGCCGATTCGACGGTGATCTGCGCCTGACCCGCCGGGTGGTCGAGATTCTGGCCGGTTCACCCGAGAACATCGCCTTGAAGTCCTTCGATCCACGCGTGGTTGCCGCACTTCGCATGATGGCACCGCATCGCGCCCGGGGCATCGTCGCCATGAACGCCTATGCCTATCCGGACTACGACACCCTTCCGGCGGCCGAAAAGCACGCAATGGCGCATCTTCTCCACTTTTCAGAGACTTCCCCGGATTTCATCTCGTGGAATGTGCGGGATTTACCCCATGGCTGCCCCCATCTTTGCCGGGAGGCGCTGGGTTTGCCCGTGATGACCTGGACGGTGCGGACGCCGGACGATGTCGCGCGCGCCTCGGCTCATGCCGACCAGATCGTGTTCGAAGGCTTTCTGCCGCCCGTCGGCTGAAAGATGGTCAATCGAACGTTAACGGTTTCCGGGCAACCTCCTCCCATCAAGGCGCGGAGACAGGGATGTCCTTCATCATCGATTTCATTCAGGGCCGGTCCTACAAGCTTGTGCGGGATATGAGCCTGTTCAGCCTTGCGGTCGCCGCCCTCGCCTTCGCCAGCGCGGCGCTGATCGAGCGCGGCGTCCGGGGCATCCAGCAGGCTTCCGTGAAGCAGAACTTGCCGCCGGCCGTGGCCAATGGGCCGTCCGGCACGACGACGACATTCGTGACGCGCTCCGTGCTGGATGATCCTGTCTCGACGGGCTCGGTCTCGCGTCAGGCGCAGCCGAAGCGCTGATCTTCAGGCCATCAGGAGTTCGCGCAGAGCCTCGCTGGTTTCTGCCGGCTTTTCCAATGTCGACAGATGCCCGCAGCCGGGCAGGACGAGCAGATGCGCGCCCGGAATGTCTTTTGCCATGGTGAGCGCGTCCGCCGGCGGCGTGATGAGGTCCTGTTCGCCGACGATCACGAGAGCGGGAACCGTGATCGCGGCCAGTTCATCCGCATAATTGGGTCTCCCGAGAAGCGCCCGCTGCTGGCGCACATAGCGCTGCGGGCCGGTGGCGGTCGCCATCCCCCTTACCTCCGCTTCAAGTTCATGGTCATCGAGCCTTGATGGATGCACGAGCCTCGGCCAGGCGAGGCCGTGCAGCGTGCCGAAGCCGCCGTTTTCCGCAAGCGCGATCATTTCGAGCCGTCGTTGCCTGTCTTCCGGGCCATCCACCGTGGCGCGCGTATCCAGCAGCGCCAGATGCGTAACGCGCTCCCGCGCCTGCCGCAGGATTTCGAAAGCCACGTATCCGCCCATGGAAAGCCCGACAAGGGCGAACGTGGGTGGCGCTTTGGCGACGATATCGGCGGCGAGCGCGGCCATCGTGTCGTGGCTGCCATGGTTGGCGACATGCGCCTCACCGATGTCAGCGAGCGCCGCGATCTGCGGTGCAAAAAGCGCTGCCGTGCAGTTCAACCCCGGAACGAATAGCAGTCGGCGCATGATCGCCCCCTCTTTTTTAGCAATCATTACGCCAAGCCATTGCCTTTTCAGCCGTT
>JBOFUS010000439.1:0-5475 GCA_051652685.1 Beijerinckiaceae bacterium | reverse complement strand
GCGACCTCGATCAACATGGAGATGAAGCTCGCCGCTGCCCATGCCATCGCGGATCTGGCCCGCGAGGATGTGCCCGACGAGGTGGCCGCAGCCTATGGCGGGGCACGTCCCAAGTTCGGCCGGGGGTACATCATTCCCGCACCCTTTGATCCGCGCCTGATGTCAGCGATTTCTTCTGCGGTGGCAAAGGCCGCCATGGAAACCGGTGTGGCGCGCAAGCCTCTCGCCAGTCTCGACGCCTACAAGCGGGAACTCTCTGCCCGCCGCGATCCGGTCGCAAGCGTGCTGACCCGCGTCTACGAGCAGGTGCGCCGCCGGCCAAGACGCGTCGTCTTTGCCGAAGGCGAGGAAGAGGCCGTGATCCGCGCCGCCGTGACCTATGCCAACCAGGGGCTTGGCACTGCGATCCTCGTCGGCCGGGAGGATCGCGTGAAGCAGGCGGCGGACGCTGCGGGCGTCGATGTGACGAATGGCGGCGTCGAGATCCACAATGCGCGTCTGTCCCACCGAAACAGCGCCTATGCGCAGTATCTCTACGACCGGCTGCAGAGGAAGGGCTACCTCTTCCGCGACTGTCAGCGCCTGGTAAACCAGGACCGCAACCACTTTGCCGCCGCCATGCTGGCCACTGGCGACGCGGACGCCATGGTGACGGGCCTGACCCGCAACTATTCTGTCGCGCTGGCTGACGTGACCCGCGTGATCGACCAGAAGCCCGGCCATCGCATGATGGGCGTCAGTCTGGTGCTGGCGCGCGGCCGGACAGTCATGGTGGCTGACACCGCAGTCCACGAGATGCCGTCTGCACAGGAGCTTTCCGAGATAGCCATCGAGGCGGCGGGTGCCGCGAAGCGACTGGGCTATACGCCGCGTGTGGCGATGCTCTCCTTCTCGACGTTTGGCTTTCCGGAGGCCGAGCGCTCCAAGCGCGTGCAGGAGGCCGTCGAGATCCTGGACCGCCAGAAGGTCGATTTCGAATATGACGGCGAGATGGGCGCAGACGTCGCCCTCAACCCCGCTGTCATGGCGCAGTATCCCTTCTGTCGCCTTACCGGACCGGCCAATGTGCTGGTGATGCCAGCGTTCCACTCCGCCGCCATCTCCACCAAGATGCTGCAGGAACTGGGTGGCTCGACCGTTATCGGGCCGCTGCTGATCGGCCTCGACAAGCCAGTCCAGATCATCTCGATGAACGCCAAGGACACCGACATCGTCAACATGGCGGTGCTGGCGGCAATGGGCGTCGGCGGCTGACATGCGCGGGACAGGCGCGGATATCGACGGCGCGACCTTCGACTACGTGATCGTCGGTGCGGGGTCGGCCGGCTGCGTGCTGGCCGAACGGTTGTCTGCCGACCCTGCTGTCAACGTTCTATTGCTGGAAGCCGGCGGGGATGACGACTGGATCTGGTTTCACATCCCCGTCGGCTATCTCTTCGCCATCGGCAACCCGCGCGCCGACTGGATGTTCCGGACGGAAGCCGAGCCGGGCCTCAACGGCCGCGCGCTGAACTATCCGCGCGGCAAAGTGATCGGCGGCTCATCGGCCATCAACGCCATGATCTACATGCGCGGCCAGGCAGCCGACTATGACGGATGGCGGCAGCTGGGTCTCACCGGCTGGGGCTGGGACGATGTCAGGCCGTTGTTCATGCGGCAGGAAGACCATTTCGCAGGCGCATCGGAGCACCATGGCGCGGGCGGCCACTGGCGGGTCGATCAGCCGCGCATGCGCTGGGACATTCTCGACGCCTTCATGGAGGCGGCGGCGCATCTGGGTGTTCCGAAAGTGCCGGATTTCAACACCGGCACCAACGAGGGCGTCGGTTACTTTCAGGTGAACCAGAAGAATGGCCGGCGCTGGAGCGCGGCACGGGGTTTTCTCAAGCCTGCGCTCTCCCGCCCCAACCTGACGCTGGTGACAAAGGCCGAAGCGACGGGCCTGTTGTTCGACGGCGCGCGCGCCTCCGGCGTCGCCTTCGACGGCGATGGCATTGCCCGGAAAGCCCATGCGCGGCGCGAGGTTGTGCTGGCCGCCGGCGCTGTGGCGTCGCCCAAGCTTCTGCAACTGTCTGGGCTTGGCCCGGGCGGGCTGTTGCAGGACATGGGCATTTCGTGCCGCGCCGATCTGCCGGGCGTCGGCGAGAACCTGCAGGATCATCTCCAGCTTCGCCCGGTGTTCAAGGTATCAGGCGTGCGCACGCTGAACGCCGACTACCAGTCATATGTTAAGCGTGGGCTCATGGCCGCAGAGTATGCACTTTTCCGCAAGGGGCCGCTGACCATGGCACCTTCGCAATTGGGCTGCTTCATGCGCAGTTCGCCAGACTACGCCACGCCCAACCTCCAGTTCCACGTGCAGCCGCTGTCGCTCGACAAGTTTGGCGACGCCCTCCATCCTTTCCCGGCCTTCACCGCGAGCGTCTGCAATCTGAGGCCCGCGAGCCGTGGCTTCGTGCGGCTCGCTTCGCCCGATCCGAAACTGCCACCCTCGATCCGACCGAACTATCTCACGGCGGAAGAGGATCACCGTGTTGCAGTCGATTCGATCCGGCTGGCGAGGCGGATCGTTGCTGCACCACCGCTCGCCCGGTACCGGCCGGAAGAGTTCCGGCCCGGCCCGACATTGACGACGGACGAGGAACTGGCGCGTGCTGCGGGCGATCTGGGAACCACCATCTTCCATCCCGTCGGGACTGCGAAGATGGGCACGAAGTCCGATCCGATGGCGGTGCTCGACGAGCGGCTGCGGGTCCGCGGTGTTGCCGGCCTGCGGATCATCGATGCTTCCGCCATGCCGATGATCACGTCGGGCAACACGAATTCGCCGACCATGATGATTGCCGAGAAAGGCGCGGAGATGCTTTTGCGGGAGCGGTCAGGATGATTACTAGCGCAGCCTTTAAAGCGTAGCTTGGCCATGCAACAGAATTTTTACGCCGCTAACGTATTGACACCTTCGTGCGTTTTGCATCATTATTCTTCGAAATATCCGTTACGCCCGTAGGCGGGCCTTATTCGAAACCCCCGCGCGGCAACGCTCGGGGGTTTCTCATTTATGCGTGTTGCGGTACTTATTGACGGTGGACATTTGCGGGCTTTGGCCAAGAAAGCCAAACTGGCGTATGTCCCCGATTATATCGAGAAAGTCGCTTTAGCATGCGTCGAACCGGGAGAGATGCTGCTTCGCATCCTCTACTACGATTGCGCTCCGTACATAGGCAAAGTGAAGCTTCCGGTGTCCGGCGAAGAGCACGAGTTCAAGGGTTCGGACTCATGGTTACGCGATCTTGCTTCGCGCAATCTATTCGCGGTTCGACGTGGTGTCCTTAAGTTTCGCGGGTTCAAGCCAAAAACCATCCCGCTGGCAAACGCAACGCTGACAGATACAGATTTCAAGCCCGACTTCGAACAGAAGGGCGTCGATATGCGTATCGGTCTCGATATTGCGAATCACTCAGCCACCAAATCGGTCGAAAGGATCATCTTGATCTCCGGCGATACCGACTGCCTTCCTGCAATGAAGCACGCAAGAATCAGTGGGCTCCAGATCGTTTTGGCATCTCTGCCAAATCACAAAGTCGCCCCCGAACTTCTCTGGCATAGTGACTACGAGCGGCGTGTCGCATGGCCGGCTCCCTGAAACACGGGACGATCACTTTCTGGCGGAAATGTTGATATCCGCAGAGAGCCCCATGGTCGACGGTCGCCAATCCGAGCGCGCACTCCTTGTCCGCCGGGGAACGCTGCGGCTGCTCGCCAGCCTTGACGCCTACGCGCTCCCCGAAGTGACGCTGGCGTCCGGTCGTCGCGCTGACCTTGTTGCTGTCGGGCGCGACGGGATGATCTCGATCATCGAGATCAAGTCGTCGAGGGAAGATCTTCTGGCTGACCGCAAATGGCCGGAATACCGCGCCTTTTCGGACAGGCTGTTTTTCGCGACATTGCCGGATGTGGACCCGGGGCTGTTCCCGAACGAGACCGGCCTGATCGTGGCCGATGGCTTTGGCGGGGCGATTCTGCGGGATGCTCCTGCCCATCCCCTGCCTGCTGCGACGCGCAAGGCGCTGTTGATACGGCTGGCGAGAGCGGGAGCCGCGCGGCTTTCGGCGCTGACGGATCCATCCTTCCTGCTGCCGGAGAACCTGTGAGAAGCGCAAACCCATGATCCTCGGCATCGGCTCCGATCTCTGCGACATCCGCCGCATCGAAGACACGCTCGCCCGCCACGGCGAGCGCTTCACGGCACGCATCTTCACCGACATCGAGCGCGCCCGCGCCGAGGGCAAGGCGAACCGCGCCGCCACCTATGCCAAGCGCTTCGCCGCCAAGGAAGCCTGCGCCAAGGCGCTCGGCACCGGCATCCGGCGTGGCGTGTTCTGGCGCGACATGGGTGTGGTCAACCAGCGCTCCGGCCAGCCGACCCTCAGCTTGACCGGTGGCGCAGCCAAGCGGCTGAAGGCGCTCACACCAAACGGGTATGAGGCCGTGATCCACCTGACGATCACGGACGAGCACCCTTACGCCCAGGCCTTCGTGGTGATCGAGGCGCGTCCATTGCGCATTGCGGCGGATTGAGGCGCTCGCTATATGCCGGGCTTCGTTTCGAACCACCCCCCTCACGAAAGCAGGCCCCGCTTGAGCGCCGTTGAACAGAAGCAGGAAGGCCTGTGGGAAACCGTGAAGGTCATCATTCAGGCGCTGCTGATTGCGCTGGTCGTGCGGACCTTCCTGTTCCAGCCGTTCAATATTCCGTCCGGCTCGCTGATTCCCACGCTGCTGATCGGTGATTATCTGTTCGTATCGAAATACAGCTACGGTTACTCGCAGCATTCTTTCCCGTTCAGCGCCGTGCCCATTCCGGGCCGCATTCTGGGGTCGGAGCCAAAGCGCGGCGATGTTGCGGTGTTCAAGCTGCCGCGTGACAACTCGACAGACTATATCAAGCGGCTCGTCGGCCTGCCCGGTGACCGTATCCAAATGATCCAGGGCACGCTGCATATCAACGGTCAGTCCGTGAAAGAGGAGCGTCTCGCTGTCGAGGATATCGACATGGGCGGCGGTGTGCGCGGCCGCGCCACGGCGTTCTGGGAGACGCTGCCCGGTGGCACGCGGCACAAGATCCACAAGATCTACGAAGGTCGCGGCCTGATGAACAACACCGGCGTCTACACGGTGCCGGTCGGCCACTACTTCATGATGGGCGACAACCGCGACAACTCGGCCGACAGCCGCGACGAATCCTCCGTCGGGCCCGTTCCCTATGTGAATTTCGTCGGGCGTGCCGAGATCATCTTCTTCTCGATCGACGAGCGCTCGGCTGCCTGGCAGGTCTGGAACTGGCCGTGGGCAGTGCGCTGGGAGCGGTTGCTCAGCCGGGTCAGGTGACGTGGCACGGCTGATCCGCGATCTGGCGGCGCTGCAGGACAGCCTCGGCCACGGCTTTACCGACATCGAACTGCTGGACCGCGCACT
>JBOFUS010000438.1:0-3177 GCA_051652685.1 Beijerinckiaceae bacterium | reverse complement strand
GGTAAAGCTTGCGGTCGACCATGATGCGCCGCCCCTTGCGCACTTCGGCGACCTCTTCCGACGGCACGAGGATCTCGTCGAACAGTTCCTGCAGGCCCCGCTGCTCCGCCTGTTCACGGATCGACTGGGCGACCTTGTTCTCGAAGTTGGAGAAGGCGTGGACGATGTACCAGCGCTTGGCCATGGGTCTTGTCGTGTCCTTGATATCAGAAAAAGGGGCGATGAGGGTGCGTTCAGCGACCAATGCCGAGAATGGCGGTCAGTGCAAAACGGATAATCTGGTCAGCGACCGTGAAGAAGATCGATGCGACGATCACAAGGATGAAAACCATCACCGTGGTGACACCGACCTCCTTGCGGGTTGGCCAGGCAACCTTGTTGGTTTCCGAACGGACCTCCTGGAGGAATTGAAAGAGATTGAACTTGCCCATGGCTGTCGTCCACTATCCTTGCGCCTTCCTCGAAGGCGTGAGACCTCGGGCCGCCTGTGGGGCGGGGAAGAGGCATGCACGATTTCGGGATCAACGGCGGGTAGCCGGTTTCAGCCGCTGCGTCAATTCTCGGCACGCCGATCATCGGAAGAAGAAAGTGGCATGGCGTTGAACGGGTGGAAGTCGACGCAAACGCGGAAGGGCTCGGGCAAAGATGGCAGGAGTTGAGGGATTCGAACCCACGACCTACGGTTTTGGAGACCGTCGCTCTAACCAGCTGAGCTAAACTCCTGCACACGCCGCTTGCGCTGGCGCAGCAGTCGCAATGCCCCAAATGACGATGATTTTCAAGCCGCCTTCACGAGGCCGCAGACCGCCTGCGCTAGGGGCTGTGGCAGATAGGGCACGCCGGGGCGCAAGGCAGGAGATCACGCGGGCTTGAAGGCCCACATCTCTTGCCAAATCAGGCGAAATGAGGCCAAACAGCGCCAATAGAGGGCAAAGGGCGTTTGCCCGATCGCTGACGTTCTCTTAAACTGTGATGGAGTTTTTCATGCGTGGCTTTGTCGCCGCTTCGCTGCTCGGACTGTGCCTTTCAATGGGTTCCGCAGCTGCATCGAATGTGCTTTACGACCCGCTGACAGGTCGTCTCGTTGACGCAACGACCAGCGGTGCAGGCGGCGGTCGCGCCGCCGCCACGCCAATCCCGCGTGAGACAGTGTCCTACAATGGCGGCCATGCACCGGGCACTATTGTCGTGAACGCCAAGGAGCGCCGCCTTTACCTCGTCCAGAGCGACGGCAAGGCCATTCGCTACGGTGTGGGTGTGGGTCGCCCGGGCTTCGAGTGGGGCGGAACCAAGACCGTGACGCGCAAGACGGAATGGCCTTCGTGGACGCCGCCCGCCCAGATGCTGCGGCGCCGCCCGGACCTGCCGCGCTTCATGCCAGGCGGTCCCGAGAATCCGATGGGCGCGCGCGCGCTTTATCTCGGGTCATCGCTCTATCGCATCCATGGATCGAACGAGCCGGAGACCATCGGCCAGGCGGTTTCATCGGGATGTATTCGCATGCTGAACGATGATGTCATCGATCTCTACGGCCGAGTGCGCGTCGGCGCGCGGGTTGTTGTGATCCGCTGATCCGTTTTCCCGGTTAGCTCAAGCAAAAGGCCGGTCGCGAGACCGGCCTTTTCTGTTTTCTGCCTTTTCTGTTTCCCGCCGGGGAACGTCGATTTCAGTCTTCGCCCTCGTCGTCTGATCCGGCCGATGAGGGCGGCGGAGCAACAAGCCCGTCAAGGCCGCGCAGCAACTCCTCTTCTGACATACGGTCAAACGCGACGCTGCTGTCGTCCACCTGGTTGACCTGGTTGCGCAGCGAGGTGGGGGCAGCGATCATGGGAACGGCCTCGGTCTCGGGTTCGTCCACCTCGACCTGCTTTTGCAACGAGTGAATGAATTCTTCCTTGAGATCCTCGGGCTGGATACGCGAATCGGCGATCTCGCGCAGCGCGACCACCGGATTCTTGTCCCGGTCGCGATCGATCGTCAGCGGTGAGCCAGACGCGATCATCCGCGCCCGATGGGACGCCAGCAGGACCAACTCGAAACGATTGTCGACCTTGTCGATGCAATCTTCAACGGTGACGCGCGCCATGGGGCGGCCTCCTTCGTGGGGGTGTCTATGGGAGATGACTTGCGGCTAGTCCATTTCAGCGCTGAAATCAAGGCAATGCCGAAGCCGTGATTTGTCAGGTCGGTACATTTCCGGGTTCTGCTGTGAGAAGCACCTTGACGCGTCGTGAGCGGGAACCGATAGTCTCCGCCGTTCGGTTGATACCGTTTTTTTATCTCAACGCATTGCGTTATTGGAGAACATTATGTCTCGCGTCGACAAGATTGCCGTCTTCATTGACGGTGCAAACCTCTATGCCACCGCCAAATCTCTCGGATTTGACATCGACTATCGCAAGCTTCTGAAAGAGTTTCAGTCGCGTGGCACGCTTCTGCGGGCCTTCTACTACACTGCCTTGATCGAAGATCAGGAGTATTCTTCCATTCGACCATTGGTCGATTGGCTCGATTACAACGGATATACTGTCGTCACCAAGCCGGCGCGTGAGTACACGGACGCCATGGGGCGTCGCAAGATCAAGGGCAATATGGACATCGAGCTTGCAGTCGACGCCATGGAGCTTGCGCCGAACATCGACCAGATGGTGCTGTTCTCCGGTGATGGAGATTTTCGCTCCGTGGTCGAGGCCGTGCAGCGCAAGGGCGTACGCGTCTCGGTCGTCTCGACCATCGCCACCCAGCCGCCGATGATCGCCGATGATCTCCGCCGGCAGGCCGATGAATTTGTCGACCTGATGTCGCTTCAGGCAAAGATCGGTCGTGATCCGGGCGAACGGCCTGTACGCGACCCGGGCGACCGCCCGATGCGCCCTTCGAACGTGCCTGGACCCGGCCAGATGCCGGGCTTCATCCAGCGTGCGCCGTCACGGCCGGCGGAACCGCAAACGAGCGAGTAACTCTGCGTCGCCGATAATTCGCTTGCGAGTAACCACAAGCCAGCGATAGCTTCATGGAAAGGTTCCGCGGAAGACGGGCCATTCGGGAGGATATCGTCATGACAATCACCAGACGCGGCGCGCTCGCCGGAGCGGCCGCTATTGCCGCCTTGCCTTCGGCCGGCCGTTCACAGAGCAGTTGGCCCAACCGCCCCGTCACCCTTGTCTGCCCCTGGGG
>JBOFUS010000437.1:0-1565 GCA_051652685.1 Beijerinckiaceae bacterium | reverse complement strand
GTCGGACGGCACGACGATGACCGCGACATGGGAGCGATGATCAACGCACGCCAGCAGCAGCGCGTGGCGATGTTTGTGGAGCGTGCGAAGGCTTCCGGCGCACCGGTGCTGGCTGAGGTCGTGCTTGATCCGGCGTTGCCGGCAGGTGGCTTCTACGCCGTGCCGACGCTCTTTGGCCCGGTGCCGCGCAACGCCGAGATCGCGCGGGAGGAGGTGTTCGGCCCCGTGCTTTCCGTCATTCCCTTCGAGGATGAAGCGGATGCGGTGGCGCTTGCCAATGGCACGGATTACGGCCTTGTTGCCGGAGTCTGGACCACTGATGCAAAGCGCTCCATGCGCGTCGCCCGCGCCATGCGCTGCGGGCAGGTGTTCGTGAACGGCTACGGTGCCGGCGGCGGTATCGAGCTGCCCTTCGGCGGCGTGCGCAAATCGGGACACGGGCGCGAAAAGGGCTTCGAGGCGCTCTATGAATTTTCCGCCAGCAAGACCATCGTCATCAATCACGGGTGAGGGGTCGAGCATGCGAGGAAATCATCTTGTTGCTCGACGTATCGTTGCATGATACGTTCGTTTCGAGACAAGATGAGCGGGGAACTCTTCGCGGGGCGGCGTGTCAGGGCATTGCCTGAAGCAGTCGCCCGGGCGGCGCGGCGCAAACTGTTTGATCTGGACGCGGCCGCCAGTCCGGATGTGCTGCGGCGGCCACCGGGCAACAGGCTGGAGAAGCTGTCCGGTGACCGCACAGGTCAGTGGTCGATCAGGATCAATGACCAGTGGCGCGTGTGTTTCCGCTGGGACGAAAAGGGGCCCTACGATGTCGAAATCTGCGACTACCACTGACGATCTCTTCGACGTCGTGCAGGAAATGCCACCGCTGCATCCCGGCGAGATGTTGCGTGAGGAGTTCATGGAGCCCCTTGGATTGACAGCCTACGGGCTGGCCAAGGCGCTCCATGTGCCCCGTACCCGAATCGAGCGCATCGTTCGGGAGGAGACGCTGATTTCGGTGGACACTGCGCTCCGGCTCGGGCGCTATTTTGGTACCGGTCCGGAACACTGGCTGCATTTCAATCATCTCTATGAGAAGGATCTGGCCCGCCGGGCCGATACCAGTCATCTCGGCATGATCTCGCCATCGCCGCATCTCGCCGCAGCTGAATAGCCAGCCCCGGAAAACACCCCAGGAGTTTCACGGAAATGCGCCTCAGGAACAAAACCGCTGTCGTCACGGGCGCTGCCCAGGGCTTCGGCTATGGCATCGCCGAGACTTACCTGCGCGAGGACGCGCGCGTCTGCGTCATGGACATCAACGCCGACAAGGCGCGCGAGGCGGCCAAGGCGCTTGGCCGCAAGGCGTTCGCCGTTGCCTGCGATGTGGCCAAGGGGCCAAGTGTGGAGAAGGCTTTCGCCAAGGTTTTGGCGAAGGTCGGCCGGCTTGATATCCTCGTGAACAATGCGGGCATCAGCCACCGCAACCAGCCCATGCTTGACGTGACTGAGGCGGAGTTCGACCGGCTCTACGACGTCAACGTGAAATCGATCTTCCTGACGGCCAGAGCTGTTGT
>JBOFUS010000436.1:0-1710 GCA_051652685.1 Beijerinckiaceae bacterium | reverse complement strand
CCGGCGCTCTCGCCTGCCGCCATCCGGATGCGTACTGGGATCGCGTCAAGATGGTCCGCAAGAATGTCGGCGCGATCCTCGGACCATTTGAAGCCTTCCTGCTGATTCGCGGCATGCGCACGCTCGATTTGCGCGTGCGCGCTGCCTGCGAGAGCGCGATGGCGCTGGCGCATCGCTTCGCCGCCCATCCGATGGTGACGGAGGTGCTCTATCCCGGGCTTGCAACCTCGCCCGGACACGCCATTGCCGCACGGCAGATGACAGGTGGCTTCGGTGGCATGCTGTCGATCCGCGTCAGGGGAGGGGAGGCGGCGGCGATCAAGACCGCTGCCCATGTTGGCCTCTGGAAGCGCGCCACGTCGCTGGGTGGCGTGGAAAGCCTCATCGAACACCGCGCGTCCATCGAGGGGGCGGGCTCGCCGTGTCCGATGGATCTCCTGCGCTTGTCGACGGGAATCGAAACCGTTGATGATCTTTTCGCGGATCTCGACCAGGCGCTCGGCCGGGCGCACAACTGAGTTGTCGCTTTACCCTTCGTATGGTGTAAGGACATACGGACCAAAATTCCCGTGCTCATTCCGGTTGAACTGTCCACGCCGATTGACTTGCGCGGGGAATATGCTGTTTTACCCCACTGAGCGGCATTGCGCCGCAACCTGACAGGAGCCCACCGCCATTCGCCGTCCCATGAGAGCTTTGCCCATGCCTGTGAAGGATGGGCCCCGCGTTAACAAAGATATCCGCATCCGGGAGGTGCAGGTGATCGATACCGAGGGCAACAACCTCGGCACGATACTGACGCAGGATGCAATCCGCATCGCCGAAGAGGCGGGGCTTGACCTCGTGGAGGTCGCACCGAACGCTGCACCGCCCGTCTGCAAGATCATGGATTACGGCAGGTTCCGTTTTCAGGAGCAGAAAAAGGCGGCCGAGGCGCGCAAGAAGCAGAAAACCATCGAGGTGAAGGAGATCAAGCTTCGCCCCGGTATCGATGATCATGACTTCGATACGAAGATGAAAGCGGCCCTCAGCTTCTTCGAGGAAGGCAACAAGGTGAAGTTCACCCTGCGCTTCCGTGGCCGCGAGATGGCGCACCAGGACATCGGCATGAAGGTGCTGAACCGGGTGAAGCAGCTCACCGCCGAAGTCGCCAAGGTCGAGAACGAACCATCGTTCGAGGGCCGCCAGGTGACGATGATTGTCGCGCCACGTTAACGCTGGACGTTAACGTTGGTCTGGCCGGCGCAACCCCGCGCTAACCACCGAATCAGTTCGGTCTCCCTGATTCATCAAGGTTGAAGCCCACGCCCCCATCCTCGCCCCAAAATAAACTTGGGCGAGGCGTTGGGTCATGGCTGGTTTTACACGGCGGGGTCTGTTGGGCGGCGCGGCGCTTGTTGGTTTCGTGCCGGCGGCGGAGGCGGCGCGACGGGTGCCTTTCAGCGCGCCCTTTCCACCAGGCGAGATCGTCGTCAGCCAGCCGGAGCGCCGGCTTTATCTGGTGCTCGGCGATGGCACGGCGCTCAGCTATCCGGTCGCGGTTGGCAAGGCCGGCAAGCAATGGTCCGGACGCACGCTGATCGTAGCGAAATACGGCCGCGTCGCCTGGTCGCCGCCCCGCTCCGTGAAACGCGACCGGCCATGGCTGCCGGATGTTATCGAGGCGGATGACCCCGAAAACCCCATGGGCGACCGCGTGCTGTCGCTGCC
>JBOFUS010000435.1:0-6642 GCA_051652685.1 Beijerinckiaceae bacterium | reverse complement strand
CGTTGGCGCGGCGGAAAGGTGGCAGAGTCACTGCAAGACACCCCTCATCCGTCAGGCTCCGCCTGCCACCTTCTCCCGCAAGGGGAGAAGGGGAGTCCACTCACACCGGCAACCTCACCGTGGCCCTAAGACCCCCCAGCGGGCTGTCGGCCAGCAGAATCTCGCCTCCGTGCGAGCGGGCAATGTCCCGCGAGATGGCGAGGCCCAGCCCGGTGCCGATGTGATCCTGGTTGCGGGCTTCGTCGAGGCGGAGGAACGGGCGGAACACGAGATCGCGTTTGTCAGCCGGGATGCCGGGACCGTCGTCGTCCACATGCACGGTCAGATAACGCGCGTCATGCACCGCCGTGATCTGGATGTCGTCGCCAAATCTTGCGGCGTTGGAAACGAGGTTGCCGAGCAGGCGACGGAAGGCATCCGGGCGGAGCTTGACGTTGGGGTCTCCCTCCAGCGTGAGCGTGGTCGGATGGCCTTGCCTTTCGGCATCGGACCGGAACTCCTCCAGCAGGCCCCGGATGTCGGTTGGCTGCGCAATCTCGCCGGCGTCGCCACGCACGAAGGCCAGATAGGCCTCCAGCATGCGGCCCATCTCGTCCACGTCCTTCTTGAGGTCGTCGAGTTCCGGTGCGGGTTCCAGCATTTCGAGGCTGAGGCGAAAGCGTGTAAGCACGGTACGCATGTCGTGGCTGACACCATTGAGCATGGTGGTGCGCTGCTCGATCTGGCGGGCGATGCGGCGCTTCATATCGAGGAACGCCGCGCCCGCGCGCCTGACCTCGCGTGCGCCGCGCGGCCGAAACTCGATTTCGCGGCCCTTGCCGAAATCCTCTGCCGCATCGGCGAGCGCAAGGATCGGGCGGATCTGGTTGCGCAGGAACAACACCGCCACGATCAGCAGGATGAACGAGGTGCCGACCATCCATACGAGAAAGATATGGGCGTTCGACGCATAGGTCTGGCTGCGGCGGGCGATGATGCGCATCACCGCGCCATCGAGCTTGACGCGAATTTCCACGAGGTTCGAACGGCCGACGGTATCGATCCAGAAGGGCCGCTGGACGCGCAGCCTGATCTCGTTTGACAGGGCCGTGTCGAGAATATCGAAGAACGGCTTGGGGCTGATCCTTGGCAATGGTCCATCCGGCAAGAGATCGACATCAAGGCCAAGCTTTGTCTCCGCGATCTGCGTCAGCCGGATCGCTTCCGGTTCCTGCGGGTAGCGTTCGTAGATATCGATCAAGGCCGCGATATCGCCGGCAACAGAGGCTGAAAGGCGGTTGGTTACGGTCTGCCAGTGCCGCTCCATGAAGGCATAGGCGATCACCGATTGCAGCAGTACCATAGGCACAATGACGATGAGCAGCGAACGGGCGTAGAGCCCCTTGGGCAGGATGGCCTTGGCAAGGCGCATCGACTGGCCGACAAGACGCCGCCAGCCGGAGGCCATCCCGGCCAGGCCCGCTGCCATCAGTCCACGATCAGGCGATAGCCCGACCCCCGCACTGTCTGAAGATAGACGGGATCAGCAGGATCAAGCTCGATCTTGCGGCGCAAACGGTTGATCTGCACGTCAATCGTGCGCTCGTTCGACTCGGAGTCAGGCCCGGAAAGCGCTTCGCGGGTCACAGGAGCGCCATACGCCTCTGCCAATTGGCGCAGCATTTCCCGCTCCCGATCAGTCAGTTTGATCGTCTCTGCCCCGTCATTGAGTTCGCCCTTCGCCACATGAAATGTGAAGCGGCCAAAGCTTACGCTGTCCGGCGCGGGCACTGCGGTCGCCGGCGGTGAGGCCGCAACCCGGCGAAGGATTGACGCAATGCGCAGCAGAAGCTCGCGCGGATCGAAGGGTTTGGGCAAATAGTCATCGACACCGGCCTCCAATCCCCGGATGCGGTCATTGATGTCCGCCAACGCCGTCAGCATCAGGATGGGCACGCTCGATGTCTGGCGCAGCCTGGTCGCGAATTCGAAACCGTTCTCGCCCGGCATCATCACGTCAAGGATGATCAGGTCGAAGGAGATCTGCTCCAGCCGCCGGCGTGCGTCTTCGGCACTCTCTGCCGTGGTGGCGCGATAGCCATTGGAACCCAGAAACCGCGACAGGAGATCGCGGATGCGGCGATCATCATCGACAATCAGGACATGGCTCGCATCGTCGGAAAGGGTGGGCGCAGCAGTCATGAGCTTGTTCCCGCGATGCGGCGGCGCACATCCGTGCGGGCGTCGATATCAATCAACCCATCCAGAAACCGCGCAATAGCGGCACGTGAGTCCGGCCCCGCAGCGGCGAGCGCCGCAGAGATGCGCTTGTCCTGTGCGCTCGCCAATGCCGTCGCCAGCTCCGTGCCCTTCGCCGTGGCAAACAGGCGACGTTGCCGCCGGTCGTCCGCGCCCGCGCGTTGTTCCACGAATCCCTGATCCACCAGTTCCCTCAAGACACGTGCCAGACTTTGCTTGGTGATTTGCAGGATATCAAGCAGCGCGGCAATCGTGAGGCCGGGATTGCGGGCAACGAAATGCAGCACGCGGTGATGCGCCCGGCCAAAACCCGTCCGCGCCAGCAGCCGGTCAGGCTCGCCGACAAAATCGCGGTATGCGAAGAAGATGAGCTCGATAAGCTCGAAATCAGGCAAGACCGGGCGAGGCGGGGAAAACTCCTCCTGCGCCATGCTGCCCGCCGTCGGGTTGATACTCATCGCCGCATCCGATCGGGAAACTACGTCAGTGATGTTGACATATCGCAGGTCGATTGTTACCCGTCAACAGACAAGCGCGACACGATCATGCGCAGGGAAGTGGGTTGAGGCCCGGTTCCTTGCGCCAATTGCGCCAGAGCACCTCGGGAGGACAGATCATGGCGGGCAAACCCTTCGACCAACGCGATGGCTTCATCTGGATGGATGGCAAGCTCATCCCCTGGACGGACGCGAAGGTGCATGTGCTGACCCATGCCATGCACTACGGCTCCGCCGTATTCGAGGGCGAGCGGGCCTATGGTGGCAGGATTTTCGAATGCCGCAAGCACTCGGAGCGCCTGATCGAGTCTGCCCGCATTCTCGACATGGAAATCCCGTTTGACGCCGCCGCCATTGATAAAGCCAAGAAAGCCACGCTCAAGGCCAACAACCAGGTGGACGCCTATGTGCGGCCAATCGCCTGGCGTGGCTCGGAGATGATGGGCGTCTCAGCGCAGCAGAACACGATCCACCTCGCCGTCGCGACCTGGGAATGGCCGAGCTATTTCGACCCCGCCCAGCGCATGAAGGGCATCCGCCTCGGCATGGCGGAATACCGCCGGCCAGACCCGAAGACCGCGCCCTGCCACGCAAAGGCCGCCGGCCTCTACATGATCTGCACCATCTCCAAGCACAAGGCGGAGCGCGAGGGCTATGCCGACGCGCTGATGCTGGACTGGAAGGGCCGCGTGGCGGAGTGCACCGGAGCCAACGTGTTCTTCATCAAGGACGGCGAAATCCACACACCCAAGGCCGATTGCTTCCTCGATGGCATCACCCGCAAGACTGTTATCAAGCTTGCCCGCAAACTTGGCATGAAGGTGATCCAGCGGCGCATCAAGCCCGAGGAGCTGCCGAGCTTCAACGAGTGCTTCATCACCGGCACGGCCGCGGAAGTGACGCCTGTCGGCGAGATCGCCGGGATTAAATATGTACCCGGCAACATGACCAAGGCACTGGTGGATGCGTATACGGACGCTGTGACGCCGAAGTGAGCGAAAGGTGCGCCACCGTCGATCCGGTAGGTTTCGTTGATGCCTTGCATCAACGAAACCCATTGGACGAGATGCGTCAGCCCTGCTGACATATCATTGTGACCGAGACGCTCCTCCCCTACGCCCTCTATTGCCTCGCCATGTCGGGAACTCCGGGGCCGAACAATCTCATGGTGCTCGCGTCCGGCGCAAACCACGGCTATCGCCGGACGCTTCCGCATATCTTCGGCATCAACATTGGCTTTTCGTTGATGCTGGGCGGCATGGCGCTTGGCGTCGGTGCGGTATTTCTGGCGGAACCGCGTCTGCAGATCGCGATGAAGGTTGTCGGCATTGTTTACATGCTCTGGCTCGCCTGGCGCATCGCCACTGCCAGCGGTCTTGGCGATGGAGGAAGCGCCAGCAGACCTTTCACTTTTCTGGAGGCAGCAGCCTTCCAGTGGGTCAACGTCAAGGCCTGGATGATGGTGCTGGGTGCCATCTCGGTCTATGCGCCCGAGGGTTATGGCCCCTTCGAGAAGGCGCTGTACCTCGGGCTCGTGATGTTCCTCGTCGGCTCGCCTCCCACCCATGTCTGGACGCTGTTCGGCGTCGGTATCCGGCGGTTTCTCCAGAACCCGAAGGCGTTGCGGGCATTCAATATCGCCATGGCGCTGCTGCTGGTCGCGAGCCTCCTGCCCATGCTGCGGTAACGCGCGGCGGCAGGCCTGTTGCGCTTCAATCGCGGCAAGCTGCCTAAAGAATGCGCAATCTGACCTTGCTCCAATGACGCAGGCGGTGGCCCGCTGGCCGTTGCTGTGCCGCACCCAGCTCCGTTTTCAGGCTTTGGCACGGCGCGTGAATGGTGAGCGCTGCAACACGGGGACCGCGAGCGGTGGCCGGGTTGAACCGACAGCATGAGGGACTAGCCTGATGGGTCTCGCCCAACTCAAACTCGCCGATACCGGCGCACCGAAACCACAACCGGTTGCGGCCGCCCCCGCGACAGTCATCCGCATCGGCCCTGACAGGACAACGGCTTTCGCCGCGAAGCTGAAGCGCGTCGGCCGCGCAGCTCTCGTCAACGGCGTGCCGCCGCTGATCACGGTGGCGCTGCTGATGCTCGTCTGGCAGATCGCCTTCTCTGGACCAGGTGCCACGCTTCCCCCGCCCACAACCGTGTGGAAAGAGGCGAGCGAGCTGATCATGCAGCCGTTCTACTGGGCAAGCTCACAGGACATCGGCCTTGGCTGGCGAGTGCTGACCTCTCTCCAGCGCGTCGTGGTCGGCTTCGGCCTTGCGGCCATCGTCGGCGTGCTGGTCGGTGCCATCATCGGGCAGTCGATCTGGGCGATGCGCGGGCTCGACCCCGTGTTCCAGGTGCTGCGCACGGTGCCGCCGCTCGCCTGGCTGCCGATCTCGCTGGCGGCGTTTCGCGATTCCAACCCTTCCGCCATCTTCGTGATCTTCATCACGGCGATCTGGCCAGTGATCATCAACACCGCAGTCGGCATCCGTAACGTGCCGCAGGATTACCGCAACGTCGCCGCCGTGCTCCGGCTCAACTCCATCGAGATCTTCTTCAAGATCATGCTGCCTTCGGCTGCGCCCTACATCTTCACAGGGTTGCGCATCGGCGTCGGCCTGTCCTGGCTCGCCATCGTGGCGGCGGAGATGCTGACCGGCGGTGTCGGCATCGGTTTCTTCATCTGGGATGCATGGAACTCGTCGCGGCTGCCCGACATCGTCGTGGCGCTTCTCTACATCGGCCTCGTCGGTTTCATCCTCGACAAGCTGGTACTGGCGCTCGGCAACCTCGTGACGCGCGGCGCGCTGCAGTCCTGAGACGGGAGATCGAAACAATGACCAGAAACTGGCTCAAGCTTGACCACATCGACAAGAACTTCCAGCGCGGTGCAGCCACCACGGAAGTGCTGCGCGACATCGACCTGAGCCTTGCGAACGGCGAATATGTCTCCATCATTGGCCACTCCGGTTGCGGCAAGTCCACGCTGCTCAACATCATCGCCGGGCTGACACCGGTAACTGCTGGCGCGGTGCTGCTGGAAGATCAGGAGGTCAACAGTCCCGGACCGGAACGCGCGGTCGTATTCCAGAACCACTCGCTGCTGCCCTGGCTCACCGTCTACCAGAACGTGGCGCTGGCCGTGAACAAGGTGATGGGCGGACGCAAGAGCAAGGCCGAGCGCGACGCGTGGATCCGACACAACCTCGCGCTCGTTCACATGACGCATGCGCTGGACAAGCTGCCGTCGGAGATTTCGGGCGGTATGAAGCAGCGGGTTGGCATTGCCCGCGCGCTCGCCATGGAGCCGAAGATCCTGCTGCTCGACGAGCCCTTCGGCGCGCTGGACGCGCTGACCCGCGCGCATCTGCAGGACTCGGTCATGGAGATTCACGCCCGCCTGAAGAACACCATGATCATGATCACGCATGATGTCGACGAGGCCGTGCTGCTGTCGGACCGCATTGTGATGATGACCAACGGCCCGGCTGCCACCATCGGCGAGGTGCTGGATGTGCGGCTGGAACGTCCGCGCAAGCGGCTCAACCTCGTCAACGACAAAACCTACACCCGATGCCGCGCGGCGGTGATCGAGTTCCTCTACGCCCGCCACAAGGCGCCGGCGCTCGCCGCCTGAGCGCGGAAAGTTCTTGACCGTGAGCAGTGACTTCTCATCCGACCAGAAGCGTTATCTGGAGGGCTTCGTTTCCGGCATACAGGCGGGCAAGCTCGCCGGCGGCGGCGCGAAACCCGCAGCCGAGCCTCAAGGCCCCGATGCCCCGCACCTGAAGGCGCAGGAAACGACGCTCGCGCGGGGCGGCAAGCTCGTGGATCAGGAAAAGTGGAAGCAGGCGGAACATCCGTTCGATGCGTACCAGCGCCTGAAGGCGCAGGCCGCGAAGGGCGA
>JBOFUS010000434.1:0-1605 GCA_051652685.1 Beijerinckiaceae bacterium | reverse complement strand
GGCCGACCTCCAGCGAGCGGCTGGTTGCCACCTTGAACAGCGTTCATTCCGTCGAGGTGGAGCCCAATCCGCAGCAGGCGCTGCTCAAGGCACCGGAGGGCGACTACGACCTGGTGATGGTCAGTCTTTCGCTGAACGGTTTCGATGGCCTCAGGCTTTGTGGCCAACTCCGCTCGATCGAGCGCACGCGCAAACTGCCATTGCTGATGATCTCGGACATGGATGATCAGGCCCGCGTGGTGCGCGGCCTTGAACTTGGCGTGAACGACTATCTCTCGCGGCCGGTGGACCGCAACGAGATGCTGGCGCGGGTGCGCACGCAGGTGCGGCGCAAGCGCTACCACGACAGCCTGAGCCAGACGGTGCAGCAGTCCATCGAGGCGGCTATCGTTGATCCTCTCACCGGCCTCCACAATCGCCGTTATATGCAGAGCCATCTGACGAGCCTGACGCGCGAGAATGGTGCCTCCGGCACGCCTTTTGCAATCATGATTCTCGACATAGACCACTTCAAGCTGGTCAACGACACCCATGGCCATGATGCTGGCGACGAAGTCCTCAAGGAGTTCGCCGAGCGCACCCGCAAGGCGATCCGCAATATTGACATGCCCTGCCGCTCCGGTGGCGAAGAATTCGTGATCTTGCTGCCGGAAACCGAACCGCACATCGCGACGCTTGTCGCGGAGCGCATCCGCACACGGATCGAGCGCGTCCCGTTTCCCATTTCAGGTGGCCGCAAGCATATCAGCATCACGGTCTCTATCGGCGTTGCCGGTCATGTGGCTGGGGACACGACTGCGGAGGCCATTCTCAAGCGCGCCGATGAGGCGCTCTACCGCGCCAAGCGGGAAGGGCGGAACCGCGTTATCTCTGTTGCGGCGTAGATAACGCCTGTTCAGGACGGTCCGTTACCTTAAGCCTTTACCCTAACGGCGAAGTAACCCTTCGTTTACCACGTATCTTGGTTGAGCCGCTGCCGCGCGAAGCCCTACGGATGGGGGCAAGGAAGCGAGCAAGTCGTCGCGAGACGCTCCTGACGCTTCCGCCCGTCGCTGTGGTCAGGTTCGCCGCATCTCCTGATACGCGCCGGGTCAGTCGGCGGGAACGCCCCAAGAGTGGCCTCCTCGAGGGAACGTTCCCGCCGACGCCTTTGCGCCCCTTTCTCGCAAGGCACTGGCATTTCGCCGCATGATCGCCTAAGTGCGTCGGCAACCGTTCAATTCCGAACCTTCGCGGCCAAGGCTCCATGGAATCCGTCCTCATCGTCGTCCACCTCCTGATCGTCATTGCGCTCTGCGGTGTCGTGCTGCTGCAACGCTCTGAAGGCGGCGGCCTCGGGCTTGGCGGCGGGGGCGGTTCTCCTTCGAGCTTCATGTCGGGGCGCGGCCAGGCGAACATGCTGACACGGACGACGGCGTTGCTCGGCACCGCGTTCTTCATCACCAGCCTGATCCTCGCCGTGCTTGCCTCCCAGGGCTCCGCACCGCGTTCGGTGATTGACGGCATTGCTCCGCCTGCGACGACGGCACCCGGCGCGCCCGCGACACCGGCTGCACCGGGCGGTGGCATCCTTGACCAGCTTCAGCAGATGCAGCGCAACGCGCC
>JBOFUS010000433.1:0-1842 GCA_051652685.1 Beijerinckiaceae bacterium | reverse complement strand
CGGCGTCCATCTTGTTGATGGCGACGACAACATCTGCCACGCCGAACAGGCTGGCGATGGCGAGATGGCGGCGCGTCTGGTCACGCACGCCTTCGATGGCACTGATGAGAACCAGAGCCAACTCCGTCTGGGAGGCCGCGGCGGCCTGGTTGCGGGTATACTGCTCGTGTCCTGGCGCGTCGGCGATCAGGAAACTGCGCTGCGCGGTCGCAAAATAGCGATAAGCGACGTCAATGGTGATACCCTGTTCACGCTCGGCCTTCAGCCCATCGACCAGGAACGAGAAATCGAGAACGGGTTGACCGCCCGCCTTGAAAGCCTCCGCAAGATGATCCTCGTAGATGGCACCGCTGTCATGGAGCAAACGGCCGATCAACGTACTCTTTCCGTCGTCAACCGAGCCGCACGTCATGAAGCGCAGTCGCTTGCGCGCGAAGGAGCGGGCGGAAACGGGCGGGCGCGCCTGTTCGCCAGACATCAGAAGTAGCCCTCGCGCTTCTTGTCTTCCATTGTCGAGCCGACATGGTCGATGACGCGCCCCACGCGCTCCGATTGCCGGGTTGCCGTGACCTCCGCAACAATGTCTGCCACCGTGCGTGCTTCGGACTGGATGGCAGCGGAGAATGGATAGCAGCCGAGCGTACGAAAGCGGACAGACATCGTCTTGACCTGCTCGCCCGGTCTCATCCTGAATCGCGCCTCATCGACCATGATGAGTTGCCCTCCGCGCTCGACCACCGGCCGCGGCGCTGCGAAATAGAGCGGCACGATGTCGATGCCCTCGATTTCGATGTACCGCCAGATGTCACGCTCCGTCCAGTTTGACAGCGGAAAGCAACGCATCGTCTGGCCTTCGCCCAACGCTGTATTGAAAAGCCGGAAAAACTCCGGACGCTGGCTGCGCGGCTCCCAGGTGTGGCCGGGTTCCCGCAATGAGAAAATGCGCTCCTTGGCGCGTGATCGCTCCTCGTCCCGCCGTGCTCCGCCGATGGCGACGTCGAAGCGGTGGGTATCGATGGCTTCGCGCAGCGGCACGGTTTTCATCGCGTGCGTATAGAACGAGGCGTCATGGTCGAAAGGGTTCATGCCCCGCGCCAGCGCCTCGTGGTTTGTTGCGACAATCAGACGCAAGCCAAGGCGAGCAACAAGCGAATCGCGAAAAGTAATCATTTCGCGGAACTTATAGGTGGTGTCGACGTGAAGGAGAGGGAAAGCAAAGCGTGCAGGATAGAACGCCTTCCGCGCCAGATGCAGCAGAACCGACGAATCCTTGCCGATCGAGTACAGCATGACCGGGTTGGCGAACCGTGCCCGCGCTTCGCGCAGGATCCGGATGCCTTCCGCTTCAAGATCTTTGAGATGGGGGTCCAATGCGTTCCCGGATTGCAGCATCAGTGGCGATCAAATGGCGGACAGACCGCAGCGACTGTGTGGGTGCCTAGCTCCTGAGCCCGATCATGAGCAAGCATCATTTGGTTCATGATTGAGGCTGACGCAGCAGCACGGGGAGGCGATCTCTCATCAGTGCTTGCCATTTTGCGAAACTTGCCCTGAACATTTGCCTCAACGACGTGCTGCGCGGCTGTGAATCGACAGGCTCGGTGCAAAAAAAGGCATCTTCTGAGCAGGAACGTGTCAACGCAGCCGAGCCAAGGTGTCTTTTCAACTTTCAAGGTGCCTTCTCAAGCTTCTTTGTCTGACGATGTCACACCCGGAGCTGGTTTAACCGCGCTCAATTGCCAACTACGCTTTAGCAGAGAATCTTTCTGCAGAAAAAGACTTTTCCACACATGACGGGAAAGTCCCAGAAAATCACGGTTGACAAATTCTTTGTCCAAGGGC
>JBOFUS010000432.1:0-1267 GCA_051652685.1 Beijerinckiaceae bacterium | reverse complement strand
GCCGCTTTACCGGCCGCAGCGCGCCATCCGTCATCACCTGATGGCGGAACATCCGCTTTCCCCGGGCCTGCCGCAGCCCATGGGCGTCACGCTGGATCGCGGGGGCGTCAATGTGGCCGTGTTCTCGGCCCATGCCACGGCGATTATTCTCTGTCTGTTTGATGCAGACGACCGCGAGACCGCCCGCATCCGCCTGCCAGAACGCACCGGCGATGTCTTTCATGGCCACGTCGCCGGCGTCAGTGCGGGGCAGCGCTACGGCTTGCGGGCCGAAGGGCCGTATGCGCCACGCGAGGGCCACCGCTTCAACGCCCACAAATTGCTGCTTGATCCCCATGCCACGCTGATCGACCGGCCCTTCCGGCTTCACCCCTCGATGTTTGGCTATCGTATGGGCGATCCTGATCAGGACCTGTCCTTCGACGACAGTGACAGTGCGCCCCACATGCCCAAGGCAATCGTCACGGCGCTGCACCACCTGCTGGCCTCGACGCCTCTGCACGACTGGAACCGGACCGTCCTCTACGAGATGCATGTGCGCGGTTTCACCATGCGCCACCCCGAAGTTCCTGAAGACCATCGCGGCACGTTCGCCGGGCTGGCGCATCCCGCACCGCTGGCGCATCTGCGCGATCTCGGCGTCACCAGCGTGGAGATGCTTCCCGTGGCAGCATGGCTGGACGAGCGGCACCTCGCCCCCCTCGGGCTGACAAACTACTGGGGCTACAACCCGATTGCGCTCTGTGCGCCCGATCCGCGCCTTGCACCCGGCGGCTGGGACGAGGTGCGCGCGAGCGTAGCGCGGCTGGCGGATGCCGGCATCGAAACGATCCTCGACGTGGTGCTGAACCACACGGGAGAAGGCGACGAGCTTGGCCCCACCGTCTCGCTGCGCGGGCTGGACAACGCCAGCTACTACCGCCTCGACGCAAACGACCCGCGCCGCTATGCGAATGATGCCGGCTGCGGCAACACGCTGGCGCTGGAACGGCCGGCCCCGCTGCGCCTTGCCATGGATGCCCTTCGCCGTTTCGCGGAGCTTGGCGGCGTGCATGGTTTCCGGTTCGATCTGGCGACCACGCTTGGCCGGCGCTCCACTGGTTTTGATCCCGCCCACCCCCTGCTGATTGCGCTGGAGCAGGACCCGGTCCTCAGCCGCCTCAAGCTCATCGCCGAGCCCTGGGACATCGGCATGGGCGGCTATCAGCTTGGGCGTTTCCCCGCCGGCTGGGGCGAATGGAACGACCGCTACCGCGACACCGCGCGG
>JBOFUS010000431.1:0-1202 GCA_051652685.1 Beijerinckiaceae bacterium | reverse complement strand
GGAATCCTCGCGGAGATTCATGGGGTTAACGAGAGCTCTGAAGTTGTCCCCGGAGTTCACAGGCAAGGCGCTAGATGTTGATTCGGCTCCCGACCGCACCCACTACATCTTGACGTTTCGCGGCCGTCAGGCATAGTTGCCGTCCTGTTGCGGCAGAAGCCGTGGCGGCCGGGTTTCCGGCCTCACCTCCAGCGAAAGCAACGAAACACAGCTGACCAGCGCAAGCTGGCGGAAGCATGTTTGCGTCGCAGGAAAACAGGACGAATTTGGAAAGGTCGCCACAAGAGCGACGTTCCACAGGGCGAAGAACAAGCACGACTGCGGAGCCAGGCAGTCACAGAACCTGGCGGGCGAACATAATCGTCGCCGTAACAATCAAGGGATCAAGACCATGCGTATCGAGCGTCGTTACACCACCGCCGGTCAGAGCCCTTACGCGGCGATGGATTTTACCCACACCAAGTCGGAGATCCGCAATCCGGATGGCTCGGTTGTGTTCCGCCTCGAAAACGTTGAGGTGCCCAGAAGCTGGTCGCAGGTGGCGTCCGACGTTCTGGCGCAGAAGTATTTCCGCAAGGCTGGTGTTCCCGCGAAGCTGAAGAAGGTGGAAGAGAACGATGTTCCCTCCTTCCTCTGGCGCTCGACGGCCGATGAAGCCGCGCTGGCGAAGCTCCCCGAGGCCGAGCGCATCATTGGCGAAACCTCATCGAAGCAGGTCTTTGATCGCCTTGCCGGCACCTGGACCTACTGGGGCTGGAAGGGTGGCTATTTCGACACGGATGCCGATGCGCAGGCCTTCTATGACGAGCTGCGCTTCATGCTGGCGAACCAGATGGTTGCCCCCAATTCGCCGCAGTGGTTCAACACCGGCCTGCACTGGGCCTATGGCATCGATGGCCCGAGCCAGGGCCATTATTACGTCGACTTCAAGACCGGCAAGCTGACCAAGTCCAAGTCGTCCTACGAGCATCCCCAGCCGCACGCCTGCTTCATCCAGGGAGTGCAGGACGATCTTGTCAACGAGGGCGGCATCATGGACCTGTGGGTCCGCGAGGCGCGCCTCTTCAAGTATGGTTCGGGCACGGGCTCGAACTTTAGCCGCCTGCGCGGCGAGGGCGAGAAGCTGTCGGGCGGCGGTCGCTCGTCGGGCCTCATGAGCTTCCTCAAGATCGGCGACCGGGCGGCCGGCGCGATCAAATCCG
>JBOFUS010000430.1:0-4001 GCA_051652685.1 Beijerinckiaceae bacterium | reverse complement strand
GTCGCCTGCTACTTCGCCGTCATCAAGGCGGGCGGCGTTGCCGTCGCCACCATGCCGATGCTCCGGGCAAAGGAGCTCGCCTACCCCATCACAAAAGCGAAGATCGCGCTGGCGCTCTGCGATCACCGGCTGCTTGAGGAATTGCTTGCCGCGCAGGCGCTGGCCCCCGACCTCCAGCGCATCATCGCGTTCGGTGGTGGCGAGCTGGAAGGCCTCATGGCGGCACAGGGCCACGAGCACTTCGCGCCCGCCGACACAGCCCAGGATGACGTCTGCCTCATCGGCTTCACCTCGGGCACCACCGGCGAACCCAAGGGGACGATGCATTATCATCGTGACCTGCTGGCGATCTGCGACTGCTATGGCGCGAAGGTTCTGCAAGCCTCGCCCGATGATCGCTTCATCGGCTCGCCACCGCTGGCCTTCACCTTCGGGCTGGGCGGATTGGTGCTTTTTCCCTTCCGCATCGGCGCGGCGGGTATCCTGCTGGAGAAAGCCGCGCCGCCCGACCTTCTGGACGCGGTGGGTCGCCTGAAAGCCAGCGTGATGTTTACGGCACCCACAGCCTACCGCGCCATGCTGGACAAGCGGGGGGCGGCGGACATCTCCTCGCTGCGCATCTGCGTCTCCGCCGGAGAGGCGCTGCCCAGGGCAACATTCGAGGCGTGGAAGGCCAGCACCGGCATCGATCTGATGGATGGCATCGGTGCCACGGAGATGCTGCATATCTTCATCGCCGCGCCGCGCGGGCACATCCGCCCCGGCGCGACCGGCCTTCCGGTGCCCGGCTACCGCGCAAAGGTGCTTTTGCCCGATGGTTCCGAAGCAGCCGACGGCACGCCGGGCCGCCTCGCTGTCAAGGGGCCGACCGGCTGCCGCTATCTCGATGACGCGCGCCAGGCAAAATACGTCGAGAATGGCTGGAACGTGACGGGCGATACCTACCTGCGCGATGCTGACGGTTACTTCTGGTATCAGGCGCGCTCCGACGACATGATCGTTTCGTCAGGCTACAACATTGCCGGGCCGGAGGTGGAGGCGAGCCTGCTCACCCACCCGGCGGTCGCCGAATGCGGCGTCGTCGGCCAGCCGGATGCCGGGCGCGGCATGATCGTCCGGGCCTATGTCGTGCTGGCCGCCGGCGAAGCGCCCTCGCCGGAACTGGCGAAAGCGCTTCAGGACCACGTCAAGGCGGACATCGCACCCTTCAAGTATCCGCGCGCCGTGAGCTTCGTTGCGGCACTGCCCAAGACACAGAGCGGCAAGCTCCAGCGTTTCGCGCTGCGCGAGATGGCGCGCGCCGAGATCACGCCACCCGCACATCCGCGCCTTCAGCCGCCCGGATGGCCCGCGCCGCGCGGCTACGCCAACGGCATCAAGGCGAGCGGTGCCACCATATACACCGGCGGCGTGGTTGGCTGGGACGCGGAAGGGCGCTTTCCGGAAAGCTTCATGGCGCAGACGCGGCAGGCGCTGGACAACATCCGGCTGATCCTCGCCGAGGGCGGCGCGGGACCAGAGCATCTTGTGCGCCTCACCTGGTATGTCACCGACATTGATGCCTACCGCCAGGGCCTTGGCGAACTCGGCCCCGTCTATCGCTCGGTGATGGGCCGCAACTTCCCGGCCATGGCGCTGGTGCAGGTGCTGGCGTTGGTGGAACCGGCGGCCATGGTGGAAATCGAGGCGACGGCGGTGGTGTGAGGGATTTGGTGACGCCCTCATCCTGAGCCTGTCGAAGGGTCGTCGCCAGCGCAGACCGCTGACCCTTCGACAGGCTCAGGGTGAGGGGTGTCGGGGGCACCTCACCCCGCCGCTTCCATGCGCTCACGCATGTCGCGCACCTCCAGCCTGAGCGCGCGAAGCTCCGCCAGCATTTCGCTATCATAGGGACCTTCATCGGCGAGCTTGGGTTTGCCGTCATCGGTCACGGCATCAAGCGCCGTCACCACGACGCCGATGAACAGGTTCAGCACCATGAAGGCCGAGACGATCATGAAGGCGATGACGAAGAGCCAGCCGTATTGGTGGTCCTTCTCGACCAGCGGCTTGACGATGCCATTTGACCAGTCATCGAAGGTCATGGACTGGAACAGCGTATAGGCCGAGGTGCCGAGCGTGCCGAACAGTTCCGGGTTCGTCTCGCCGAAGAGCTTCGTCGCCATCACCGCGAACACATAATAGACCAGCATCAGCAGCAGGCCGATGGAACCCATGCCCGGCAGCGCGGAGACAAGGCCGGACACGACCTTGCGCAGCGAGGGCACCACCGTGATCAGGCGCAGGAGCCGCAGCACGCGCAGGGCGCGCAGCACCGAGAGCGAGCCGGTGGCGGGGATCAGCGCGATGGCGACAACGATAAAGTCGAAGATGCTCCACGGATCCTTGAAGAAATTCAGGCGATGCACCGCGATGCGGGCCGCAAGTTCCACCACGAAAATCCAGAGGATGATCTGGTCGATGGCGTGCAGCAATGTCCCAAAGTTAGCCATCGCGCTCTTGCTTGTCTCAAGGCCAAGCGTGACGGCATTGACCAGGATGAGCGTGATGATCGTCCGCTCGGTGAGCGGGTGGGCGAGAAGCTTGCGCAGGCTGTCCATGGTCACCGTCGGCTGATGTTGCATTGCGGCGGGACACTGGCAAAGCAGGGTGCTTTGCGCAACCATTCAGGTGCCAAAGCGACCATTCGTTTGCGCCGGCTTCCTTCAATGCACATTCCGGGCTACACCGCCGGCCCAACCGAGAGCCACCGGCGCTGCCAGTGGCCAAACTGACTGTGGTGTTGTTCCGCCCCATGCGCGCCTATCTCGATTTTGAAAAACCCGTCGCCGAGCTCGAAGCCCGCATCGAGGAGCTGCGCAAACTCGCCGTCGGCAACGATCCGCAGGCGATCAGCGAGGACGTGAAGGCGCTGGAGGCCAAGGCGCGCCAAGCCTTGAAGGACCTCTATGCGACGCTGACGCCGTGGCAGAAGACGCAGGTCGCCCGCCATCCGGAGCGGCCGCATCTTGCGCATTACCTCGCCCGTCTCATCGAGGATTTCACGCCGCTCGCCGGCGACCGGCTGTTTGGCGAGGACGCTGCCATCGTCGGCGGGCTCGGCCGTTTTCGGGGCATGAGCGTGTGCATCATGGGACAGGAGAAGGGTGCGGACACCGAAAGCCGCATCCGCCACAACTTCGGGATGGCCAAGCCCGAAGGCTACCGCAAGGCTGCCCGGTTGATGGCGCTCGCCGACCGCTTCGACATCCCCGTGATAAGCCTCGTCGATACGGCGGGGGCCTATCCCGGCATCGGCGCGGAAGAACGCGGCCAGGCCGAAGCCATCGCCCGTTCCACGGCGAAGGGCATGGAGATTGGCGTGCCGAGCGTGGCGCTGATCATCGGCGAAGGCGGCTCGGGCGGCGCGGTGGCCATTGCAGCGTCGAACCGCGTGCTGATGCTGGAGCATTCCATCTATACTGTTGCCTCGCCGGAGGCTTCGGCCTCGATCCTGTGGCGCGACGCCACGAAAGCGCAGGACGCTGCAACCAGTATGAAGATCACTGCGCAGGACCTGCAACGTTTCGGCGTGATCGACGGCATCGTGCCGGAGCCGACGGGCGGTGCACACCGCGATCCGGACGCAGTGATCGAAGCGGCCGGCGATGCCATCGAGAAAGCTGTCCGCAGCTTTGATGGCAAGTCCCGCGAGGAAATCAGGAAAGCACGTGCTGACAAGTTTCTGGCGATCGGGCGGAAGCTGTAACGGGTCTCTGCCGGCTACGACGCTCGCGCCTTGGACATCTTGAGTTTGGTCATATCAGTCGTTACCGAAGCCTCCACGGATCCCGCGAAGGTTGGCTTCGGCGAAACCGGCGTAGCCGGAACCAGGCGCCGTTCGCGCTTGCGGTAGGCGAGCGGCGTTGTGCCCGTCCAGCGCCGGAACGCGAGCGTGAACTGCGGTGCGCCGGCGTAGTCAAGCAATCCCGCGACGCGGCTGATTGGCGCGTTTGATTCGA
>JBOFUS010000429.1:0-4921 GCA_051652685.1 Beijerinckiaceae bacterium | reverse complement strand
TTCGACAGGGAAGCAGCCCTGCATCAGGCCATGCTGCTGTTCTGGCGTCATGGCTACGAGGCGACCTCGCTCAGCGATCTGACCACCGCCATGGGCGTGACCTCGCCCAGCATCTACACGGCATTTGGCGACAAAAAGCGGTTGTTTCTGGCAGCGGTCGAGCGCTACACCCGTGGCCCCATCACGGCGCAGTCAATCATCGATGATGCACCCAGCGCGCGGACCGCAGCCGCGAACCTGCTGCAAGCCTCCGTCATCGGCTTCACCGGCACGGAGACGCCTCCGGGATGTCTGCTGGCCAGTTCAGCCATCAGTTGCTCTGCTGCTGCGGCAGATGTGCAGGCCGAACTTGCCGCGATCCGCCGAACAATCGAGGCGCATCTACGCAGAAGCATCGAGCTGGGCGTCGAACGTGGCGAAATGCCTGCCTCCAGCGATGCCGACGCGCTCGCGGGCCACATCATGGCGGTGATCCAGGGTCTGTCCACACTGGCGCGCGACGGCGCGACGCGCGAGAAACTGCTGAGCGTCGCGTCCGCCGCGATGGCCGGGTGGCCGCATGGTTCTGCCTGAGCCGGTCAGTGCTCGCTGTCGAGATGGGCCATTTGCGGCGCGGGATAGCGTGTCCCGGCCACTCCCGATGCTGGCATAGCGGCTTCGATGGCGGCCATGTCGGCAGCATCGAGCATCACGGCCAGCGCCCCAAGCGCTTCGGTCAGCCGGTCGCGGCGCCGCGCGCCGACCAGCGGCACGATGTCTGGCCCCTGATGCGCCACCCAGGCGATGGCGATCTGCGCCACCGTGCAGCCCTTGGCCTCGGCAACCTTGCGCAGCGCTTCGACCAGCGCGAGGTTGCGCTCGACATTGCCTTCCTGAAAGCGCGGGCTGACCGTCCTGAAATCCGGCGTTGGCGTTCCGCCCTTGGGCCAGTGGCCGCTGATCAGACCGCGCGACAGCACGCCGTAAGCCGTGACGCCAATGCCAAGTTCACGCAGTGTTGGCAGGATGGTGGCCTCGATGCCGCGCGAAATCAGCGAATACTCGATCTGCAGATCGCAGATGGGATGCGTGGCGGCAGCGCGGCGGATGGTGTCCGCACCGACTTCCGACAGGCCGATATGGCGCACATAGCCCGCCTTCACCATGTCGGCGATGGCCCCGATCGTGTCTTCGATGGGCACATTCGGGTCGAGCCGCGCCAGACGATAGATATCGATGTGGTCGGTGCGAAGGCGCTTCAGGCTGTAGGCCAGCGCATTCCTGACCGCAACAGGTCTGCCATCGACGCCGGTGAAGCCGCCCGCCGGATCGCGCAACGCACCGAACTTGACGCTGAGCTGGACCTGGTCGCGGGCATGGCCCTTGAGTGCTTCTCCGATCAGCAGTTCGTTGTGGCCGACCCCGTAGAAATCGCCGGTGTCGAGCAGGGTCATGCCCGCATCGAGCGCGGCATGGATGGTGGCGATGCTCTCGTCGCGGTCGGCAGGTCCGTAAAAATCGGACATGCCCATGCAGCCGAGGCCTATCGCCGAGGTGCTGGGGCCTGTGGTGCCGAGAATACGTTGTTCCATGGGGCTTCTCCTGTGATGGTTGGTGGAGAGGGTTATGCGCCCATCATGATTGTGTGATAATCCGATAAAATCTGAATGACCCGTGCGGAATATCGAACAATGAGCCGACCCGATCTTGCCGACCTTGATGCCTTCGTGGCGGTGGCGGAGGCCCGCAGCTTCCGTGGTGCGGCAGCGTTGCGAGGTGTCTCGCCATCGTCCTTGAGCGAAGCTCTGCGGCGGTTTGAGGCGCGGCTGAAGGTTCGCCTGCTGAACCGCACGACTCGCAGCGTTACGCCGACAGAAGCCGGGCAACGCCTGCTCGAAAGGTTGAGACCTGCCATTGCTGACATGAACGCCGCGCTCGGCGAACTCGGCGGCGCTGAAGGTACGGTCGGCGGCACCTTGCGCCTCAACGTGCCGACCGCCGTGGCGGAACTGGTCCTGCCAAACATCCTTGCAAGATTCATGTGCGCGTATCCTGCCATGACGGTCGAGGTCAGCGCGGAAAACAGCTTCATCGATGTGCTCGCGGCAGGTTTCGATGCGGGCATCCGCTATGGCGAGCGCCTCGAGCAGGACATGATCGCCATACCGATCGGCCCGCGCGAGCAGCGTTTCGTGGCGGCAGCCTCGCCCGGCTATCTCGCTCACCATGGCACGCCGCGACATCCGCGCGATCTGATGGAGCACAAACTGATCCGCCAGCGCTTCAGCAGCGGCGTCACGCCGCCATGGGAATTCTCGAAAGACGGCGAAACGTTGAAGATCGTTGGGCGCGGGCCAATGCTCGCCAACCATAATGCCCTGCAAATCGCGGCAGCCGAGGCCGGGCAGGGGATTATCTATACCTTCGAGGGCTTCCTCGAAGCCTCGCTCCAGTCGGGTCGCCTGATGACTATCCTCGACGACTGGGCGGAGCGTTTCCCAGGACCATTCCTCTACTACGCGAGCCGTCACCAGATGCCGCATGCGCTCAGGGCCTTTGTGGATTTCATCAAGGCAACAAGCTGAAAGGCCCTGACTGACTGGTCGTGATGCGACAGGCGGGCATTGGTTATTTCTCGCTTTGCGCGCGCATCGTGTTCAGGGTTGATCCGATACTCTCATTCACCGAAGGGTCGGGCAGGCGAATGGCGGGAAGGTGCTGGCTGTGCCCGCGTTCATCGCCTGGATGGTCATGGCATTGGCGAGGGCGAACTCGCGTTCGGATCGCGGACAGACGTCGCGCGGTCCTTCGCATCCGGAGGCGAGAAACGCCTCGTGACGAACTATGAACTCAATCGAAAGGCCGTGCCGCCCGAAGCGGGTCAGAGCCTGTGACCACGCGTGGCGGTAGCGGTCGCACTTGATCTCCCGCCATGGCTTTTCAGTAGATTGTCCGTTCTGCGCGCGGCCTTCGTCCGCTGGCAACACAGTGGCCAGTGACACGACTGCCGACCCTGCTGCGATCATCCACGACGGATGGCGCATCATGCCTCCACCGCGTCACGCAGCCGTTTTGCCAGCGCCCGCCGATGCTGGACGGGATGATTGCGGTTGGCGAGAATGGCCAGGCCGATGCCGCGCTCCGCCATGAAGGCGGCATAGGCGCTGAAGCCGTTGGTGCCGCCGGTCTTGTTAACGAGCGCACCTGCGGGCGGAGGAATGCCGTCGAGCGGCGTGCCACGGTTCGGCTTGAAAACCATCACATCGCCGCTGCCTTCAAGCAGATCTCGCTCCGACAACGGCGGCGGATACCATTCCCAGATCGCACCTTGCGTCATCGGGCCGACCTGCAAATGTCCGGCCTGTGTCGTCTTCAGCGCTTGAGCGAGGCCGCCCGGCGCGGGAACCAGACCCATCTGGGCTTCCAGCCAGCGCAGCAGATCAGATGTAGTGATGCGAAGACCATAGGCTTCCGTGGCGAGCACGGCCTGTGTCATGCGCGCGGGACGACCATCCCGGGTCTGGCCTTGCGCATAGCGCGCCATCGCGGCTCGCGGTAGGCTGTAGTGCGTGTCGTAGAGCCCGAGCGGCGTGAGGACATGCTCGCGCATCAGTGCCGCGAAGTCGCCGTTAAGGGCGCGCGCGGTGACGACGCCGAGCAAGCCGATACTGGGGTTCGAATAGGCACGCACCAGGCCGCGCTCTGCTGGTGGGGTCCATTTGCGGAACCAAGCTGCCGCTTCATCCCAGGTCCTGGCTTCTGCCGGCAATTGAAGCGGCATGCCGCCGGTGGCGTGCGTCGCTAGATCGCGCAGGGTAAGCCGGTCAGTCCCAGGTCCGCGTACCTCCGGCACATGCTTGCCCGGCGCGTCGTTCCACGAGAGTGCTCCTCTGGAGAAGGCCACGGCTGTCAATGCTACCGTGAAAGTCTTACTGATCGAACCGATCTCGAACAGCGTGCCGTCGTCGACGGGTGAACAGCTAGCGGGATCGGCAACTCCATAGTTGAAGAGCTGCCGTCCTTGCGCGCTGACGAGGCCAATGGCGAGACCTTGAGCATTGGTCACGACCATGAACTCGCGCGCAGCCGCATCGACGGCTTGCGACAGCTTCGATGACTGCGCTTGACCCGATCCGGGTGTGAATGGCGTAGCGAGCATGCCTGCGACGAAGGCGCGGCGGGGAATGAAAATCTGCATCAGAACTCCGAAAGATGCGGGCCCTACGCAGCAATGCCGCGTGTGAACGCTTCGACATATGACGTGAATCAGTCCGAAAGCTCGTCCTGAAAATTCAAGTGATCAGATCCGAGGTCCGTTGGTTGCTGAACAACCAAGCCGGTCGGCAACCACCACTTGCGTGCGATAGCGAATGGCGGACACTAGCCACGAGCCTGCCGCTTGAAGAAGTAATGAAACACGAAGTGCGCGGGCGAGACCACGGCCACGAGTTCCCAACCTTCCGCTCCAGGCTTGCTGAGTGAGCTGGCATCGAGCGTTTCCGTTTTGACCAGATAGTCCCACTGCATCGTCTGTTCTCCTTGTGATTTTCACGCCGCGGTCGGAATTCTGGCGATCACCTTGATCTCGAAGTCGAACCCGGCCAGCCAGTTGACTCCGATCGCGGTCCAATTCGGGTAGGGCGCGTCCGGGAAGACCTCACTCTTAATAGTCATCACTGTGCCGAACTGATGTTCGGGATCGGTGTGGAAGGTGGTCACATCGACGATGTCGTCCAGTCCGCAGCCACCCGCTTGCAGGGTGGCCTCAAGGTTGGCGAATGCGAGACGGACCTGCGCTTCGAAGTCCGGCTCGGGAGAACCGTCGCTGCGGCTACCGACCTGCCCGGATACAAACAGCAAATCGCCGGAGCGGATCGCTGCCGAATAGGAATAGTTGGAATAAAGTTCATGCCGACCTGCGGGGAAAACGGTGTCACGCTTG
>JBOFUS010000428.1:0-2243 GCA_051652685.1 Beijerinckiaceae bacterium | reverse complement strand
ATGACGAGCTGGTGGCCGGCGCACGCGAAGCGGTCGAGGCCGTTGGCGGTACGGTCGATGTGATCACGGTGCCTGGTGCTCTCGAAATTCCGGTCGCCATCGCCATCGCGCTGGACGGCGCTGCGGCGGCGGGCCGCGCGTATGATGGAGCTGTCGCGCTCGGTTGTGTCATTCGCGGTGAGACGTATCATTTCGAGATTGTGGCTGGCGAAAGTTCCCGCGCGCTGATGGACATGGCCTTGGCCCGCAAGTTACCCCTTGGCAACGCCATCCTTACGGTTGAAAATGAAGCGCAAGCGCTGACTCGCGCCCGCCGGTCCGAGATGAACAAGGGTGCGGATGCTGCGCGCGCCTGCCTTGCGCTGGTCCGCCTGAAGCGGGGGCTTGCCGCCACAAATGCGGAAACCGGCGATGAGATGGTCATGAAACTCGGCCCCATGACCATGAGTATCAAACGATGAGCGACGATGCGCCCGAGAAGCGCAAGCGCAAGCGCCATCCCGGCCCGCCTGTCGGCCTTGGAGAGCGCCGCTCTGCTGCACGTCTGGCGGCCGTGCAGGCACTCTACCAGATGGACCTGACGCAGAAGGGCCTCAACGATATCATTCCGGAGTTCGAGCGTTTCTGGCTCGGCAAGGAGATCGAGGGCGATCTCTACAAGCCGGCGGATGGGGCGCTGTTCCGTGTGGTGGTGCAGGGCGTGCTCGACCACCAGCGCAAGCTGGACCCGCTGATTGACACGGCGCTGTCGGATGGCTGGCCGCTGAAGCGCGTCGAGACCATCATGCGCGCGGTGCTGCGCGCCGGTGCCTACGAGCTGCTGATGACGCCGGACACGCCGGTGAAGGTCGTGATCTCCGAGTATGTCGATATCGCCCGCGCCTTCTTCGAGCGCGAGGAGACCAACATGGTCAATGCAGTGCTGGACAAGCTGGCGCGGGAAGCGCGTGGCAACGAACTGGCTGCCAGATCCAGCTGAAAGGTCCGGCTGATGCCTTCGGAATTCGAGCTGATCGCCCGTTATTTTGCGCCCATCGCCGGGCCGGGCGGGCTCGGTCTGCTCGATGATGCCGCCGTCATGACGCCGCCGCCGGGTTGCGACCTTGTGGTCACAGCCGACGCCATCGTCGCCGACGTGCACTTCTTCGCTGATGATCCGCCTGAAACCATCGGCCGCAAGGTGCTGGGCGTGAACCTCTCCGATCTCGCCGCCAAGGGTGCTGCGCCGCTGGGACATGTGCTCAGCCTCATCGCACCGAAGGGGCTGACCGATGATTGGCTCGCTGCCTTCGCGTCAGGCCTTGGCGGGCTTGCGGGAGAGGCGGGCTGTCCGCTGATCGGGGGCGACACCGTCACATCGCCGGGGCCGCTGACGCTCTCGATCACGGCCTTTGGCGCGGTGCCGACTGGCATGATGCCAAGACGCGGCGGCGCGAAGCCCGGCGACCGGCTCTTCGTCACGGGCTCCATCGGCGATGGCGCAGTGGGCTTGCGCGCCCGGCTTGCAGAGCGCGCGGAACAGGCGTGGCCGCTCACCGACGATCATCTTTCGTATCTGCGCGACCGCTATCTGTCGCCGCGCCCGCGTTTTTCCGTCGCCGGTGCGGTCCGTCACTTCGCCCATGGATCGATGGATGTCTCCGACGGCTTCGTCGGTGACCTGTCGAAGATGCTGGGGCTTGCGGGGCTTGGCGCGGAGGTCTGGATCGACGAAATCCCGCTCTCCGTCGCCGTCCGCGCCGCGATCCGCATGGATGGACGGCATCTCGACACGGCGCTGACGGGTGGCGACGACTACGAGATCATCGCCACGGTGGCGGCAGAAAACGCCAAGGCCTATCAGGACGCCTGCCTTGCGGCGGGCGTGCTGGTCACCTGTTTCGGCGTGGTCAAGGAACCGGGAGCGCCGGTCCGCTTTCTCGATCCGTCAGGCAGCGAGAAGACGTTCCGGCGCGGCTCCTTCGTTCACGGCGAAAGCTGAGCTTCATCGGAAGAGCGCCGCTCGCTCGCCTTCTGGACCTTCTTCACGTCGGCAAGCTGATGCAGACAGAAGGCCGTCAACAGGCCGAAAAACGCAACGAACTGGGCAATGACGAGGGTTCCGGTGCTCATGGCTGTCCTCCTTCTGGTTTAGCCGGGGTTTGTCGTCAGAAGCGTCGAATCCTGACGCTTCAGTTTGTCGTAGATCGCGAGAAGCTTGAGCGCGCGGCCGGGCTCCGTCATCGGCGAGGCGGGACGCCATG
>JBOFUS010000427.1:0-4689 GCA_051652685.1 Beijerinckiaceae bacterium | reverse complement strand
GGCGAGAAGAAGTGGATGCCGATGAACTGGTCGGCCCGCTTCGAGTTCTTGGCGAGCTGCGTGATCGGGATCGTCGAGGTGTTGGAGGCGAAGATGATGTCCTTGCCGATCACAGCCTCGGTCTGCTCCGTCACGGCCTTCTTCACGTCCTGCTGCTCGAAGACGGCCTCAACGATGAGATCGACGTCCTTGAGGTCGCCGTAGTCGGCGGTGGGGGTGATACGGGCGAGCAGCGCATCACGGTCGGCGGTCTTGGCGCGGCCCTTCATGATCTGGTCGGTCATCAGCTTGTGGGAATAGGCCTTGCCCTTCTCGGCCGCTTCCATGTCGCGGTCCAGCAGCACCACCTCGATGCCGGCCTGCGCCGTGACATAGGTGATGCCCGCGCCCATGAAGCCCGCGCCGATGACGCCGATCTTCCTGATGGATGTCGCCGGAACGTCCTTCGGGCGGCGCGCGCCCTTGTCGAGCTCGCCCTTGGAGACGAACAGCGAGCGGATCATCATCGCCGCTTCCTTGGAGCGCAGGATCTGCGCGAAGTAGCGGCTCTCGATGCGCAGCGCGATGTCCATCGGCATCTGCAGGCCTTCATAGACGGCGGACAGGATGGCCTTGCCGGCCGGATAGTTCGTCGCGGTCTCGCGGCGGTAGATGGCGTTGGCCGGCGGCCAGATGTTGACGCCCGCCGGTGAATGCACCTTGTTGGACGGCAGCTTGTAGCCTTCCGTGTCCCAGGGGGCTTTGGCCGTCGGGTTGGCCTTCAGCCACTCCTTCGCCATGGCGACCATCTGCTCGCGCGGGGCGACGGCGTGAACAAGGTTCATGGCCTTAGCGGCGGCAGCCTTGATCTGCTCGCCCTTGAACAGCATCTGCAGCGCATCGCCGGTCTGCATCAGCCGCGCCACGCGCTGCGTGCCGCCGGCACCGGGAAACAGGCCAACCTTGATTTCCGGAAGGCCGACGCGGGTCTTGTCGCTGTCCGACGCGATGCGCAGCTGGCAGGCCAGCGTCAGTTCAAACGCGCCGCCAAGGCAGGTGCCGTGGATGGCGGCTGCGAAGGGCTTGCCGCAGGTCTCAAGCCGGCGATAGATCTTGGTCAGCCGGGCGGAGCTTTCCATCAGGAAGGTGTTGGCAGTTTCCTCTCCCTTGCTCTTCAGCAGCCTGGCATACTCCGCGCCGGAAGCCGCCAGCATGGTCAAGTCAGCGCCGCCTGAGAAGCTGTCCTTGCCCGAGGTGATGACGCAGCCCTTGATCTCGGCTGCGGCGGCCACGTGTTCGATGACGCCGGTCAACTCGTCCATCACATCCACGGTGATGACGTTCATGGAGCGGTCCGGCATGTCCCAGGTCAGGGTGGCGATGCCGTCGGCGTCGGTGTCGAGTTTGAAGTTCTTGAGGTTCATGGTCGTTTCTCCCCTTCTCCCCTTGCGGGAGAAGGTGCCTCGCGGAGCGAGGCGGATGAGGGTTAGCATTGCCCACTCCGCACTCTCGACTCCACACGCGGCACCTTGATTGAAATTCTGGTGGCCTGGTGCGATCTCTCATCCGGCCGGCATCCGCCGGCCACCTTCTCCCGGAACGGGAGAAGGGCAGACGTGCAGCCTCATACCCGCTCGATAACGGTCGCCACACCCATGCCGGCGGCGACGCAGAGCGTGATCAGCGCCGTCTGCTTGTTTGTCCGCTCCAGCTCGTCGAGCACGGTGCCGAGGATCATCGCGCCGGTGGCCCCCAGTGGGTGTCCCATGGCGATCGCGCCGCCGTTGACGTTGAGGATCGCCGGATCGATGTCGAAGGCCTGCTGGAAGCGCAGGACCACGGAGGCAAACGCCTCGTTCAGCTCGAAGAGATCAATGTCGGACTCCTTCATGCCGGCTTTCTTCAGCACCAGCTTGGTCACGTCAACGGGGCCGGTGAGCATCAGGCCGAGGTCGGAGCCGACGGTGGCGTAGGCGCGGATACGGGCGCGGGGCTTAAGGCCTGCGGCCTTGCCGGCGCGCTTGTTGCCGACCAGCACTGCTGCCGCACCATCGACGATGCCGGACGAGTTGCCGGCGTGGTGGACGTGGGTCACGCTCTCCACATCCGGATGGCTCTGGATGGCGACGGCATCAAAACCGCCCTGCTCGCCCATCATGGCGAAGGCCGCCTTGAGGCCGCCCATGGCCTGCACATCGGTGTGGGGGCGGATGGTCTCGTCCTTGCCGAGGATCGTCAGGCCGTTCACGTCGCGCACAGGCACGACGGACTTGCTGAAGTAGCCCTTCTCCCAGGCGGCAGCCGCGCGCTTGTGCGACTGCACGGCATAGGCATCCACATGGTCGCGGGTGAAGCCGTACTTCGTAGCGATCAGATCCGCCGCCACGCCCTGCGGCATGAAGTAGGTGTCGACGGCGACGGCCGGGTCCATGGCGATGCCGAAGCCTGAGGCACCCATGCCGACGCGGCTCATGCTCTCCACGCCGCCGCCGATGACCATGTCCTTCTGGCCAGCCATGACCTGCGCGGCGGCAAGGTTCACGGCATCAAGACCCGAGGCGCAGAAGCGGTTGATCTGGATGCCCGGCACCGTCTTGCCGTAGCCCGCTCTCAAGGCGCACGTGCGGGCGATGTCGGCCGAAGCCTCGCCGACCGGATCGACGCAACCGTAGATCACGTCTTCCACAAGGGTGACGTCGAGATCGTTGCGGGCCTGGATGGCGCGCAGCGCCTGCGCGCCAAGCTCGATGGCGGTCACCTCATGCAGGGAGCCATCGGCCTTGCCCTTGCCGCGCGGCGTGCGCACGTGATCGTAGATGAATGCGTCGGTCATGGTGTGGTCTCCTCCTGATCCAGTTGTTCTTCAGCTCGCGCGCTTTCCGCGCGCCGCCTTGCGTTTCAGATGATCTCGAATGATCCGCCTGATTTCGGCGTTGCGTGCAGGGCCGGGGGGTGGGAGCAGTTGGAGCAGCTCAGGTTCGATCCCGGCAAATGTCTCTGGCTGAGGGAGAATCGTCGACCAGTCGGCGGTCGCGCCATCGTCGTCATCAGGATCCTCGGCAATCAGCCGCGCCAGATCATCATGCGAAATGCTGTCAAACCGTGCCCAGTCGCGCGGGCCAGCCTTTACCTGCAGGGCGCGGAGCTCCTCAGCCGTGTAGGTCACTATACGCTCGCTCTTCATTGCTCCTCGCCCGTCGCATCGAGATTACCCGGCGCTTTTCCTGTCGTACTGTCCAGATGACCGCGATCAGGCGGTTCTCCAGCATTGTGATCGTGACGTAGCGCATCTCGCCATTTTTGTCCGATGGTTTGGTGACCGAAGGTCGACCATCGAACAGTTCCACCACGTCAATGAAACGAAGACCATGCTTTTGCAGGTTTGCAGCCGCTTTGCCCTCATCCCATTCGAAATCGAGATTATCCGCCATGCCACCACAACGATATTTGAAGTGGTGGCATCGTTAGTTTCAGGCCGCTTCGACCTGAATGGTTATTTTGCGCCCGATGGCCTTGAACGCGGCCTCGAGCGTGTCGAGCTTGGTGTTGTGGCCTACCGCGAGAATACGACGGGCTTCCTTCTCGTCGACGCCGAGACGGGCGGCGAGTTCGGTCTTGGTGAGGCCCGCTTTCGCCATTTCGACGCCAAGCGCCAGCTTGCTGGCATCCAGTGCAGTTACTGCGACCAGAACCTGATCGGGACTGGCTCCGGTTGGCGCTGGCAATAACCTGCCGTCGCGCAGGCACGACTCAAGCATGATCGCGAGCGCATCCTGCGCCATTTCATACGCCTCTTCGCGCGTCGTTCCGTAGGTGGCGGCACCCGCCACATCTGGAAACTGGACAACGAAGCCGCCTTCCTCGTCGTCAGGCAAAAAGTCAGCGGGGTAGGTGAACGACCACATGGGATCACTCCTTGATGCCAAGCTGCTTCAGGATGATCCGCCGCAGCTGGCGTGGAACCTTGTGAGGAATGATCGTCTCCTTGTCGCCAAGCCGCACGCCCATATGGCTACCCTTGCCGCGCTTCGACTCGATGACGAGAAGCAGACCTGTTTTCCTGGCCAGCAGGCGCAGGTCTCTCAACAGGTCGTCACGATCACCCATTCACAGCCCCACAATACCGGACATAAATGTCCGATACAACCTCTCCTCAGAACGCCTCCGCCGGCAGCGCCATCATGCTGTCCGCGCCGCTCTGGATGCGGGCGAGGTGCGCACCCGTCTCCGGCAGCATGCGCTCCATATAGAACTTCGCGATGACAAGCTTGTGGTTCATGGCATCGGTCGAGCCGTTGGCCCCGGCCTTCAGCTTCTCGCTCGCAGCCTTCGCCATCTTTGCCCACATGTAGCCAAGCGCCACGAGGCCAAAGCAGTGCATATAGTCATGGCTGCCGGCACCCGCGTTGTCGGGCTTCACCATGGCGTTCTGCATGAACCACATGGTCGCCTGCTGGAGATGGCCAAGCGAGGCCTGAAGCGGCTTCAGCAGCGGCTTCATTGTCTCGTCCGCCTCGTTCTCCTTGATGAAGCCGGCCAATTCGCCGAAGAACGCCATGACAGCGCGGCCGCCGTCCTTGCCGAGTTTGCGGCCAACCAGATCGAGCGCCTGAATACCGTTTGCGCCCTCATAGATCATGGCGATGCGGGCATCGCGCACAAACTGGCTCATGCCCCATTCTTCCACATAGCCGTGGCCGCCGAACATTT
>JBOFUS010000426.1:0-4337 GCA_051652685.1 Beijerinckiaceae bacterium | reverse complement strand
TCGGAAACGACCTTTGTCTCCATCGACAAGTCCGAGATCATCGCCGCCGAGCTGCGCGGCAAGATGGCGCAGGTCACCGTCAGCTTCGCCTCGAAGCTGATCACCGCAACGCGCGACAAGAACGGCGTGGTGGTGGATGGCAGTGCCGAGAAGATCGTGGACGTCAACGACGTCTGGACGTTCGCGCGCGATGTCTCGACGCGTGATCCCAACTGGCGGCTGGTTGCGACCGAAAGCAATGGCTGAGGCCGGCGGCCGACGCGCGAAAGCCGCCAGCCACCGGGCGTTCGCCCTTGCCGCCATGCTGATGAACACAAGCCCATCCGAGGCGCTTGACACGCCGCCTGCCCCGCCCGGAGCCGAGGCGATTGCTACACCCTTTGCGGCGCTGGCCGGGTGGGGCGAAGATGACCTGCTCGCCGCGTGGCGCGTATTTCGAACCCATTGTGCGGCGCTGGTGAATCGTGCCCAGGCGCTGCGCGAGGGGGCAACCCCGCCTGATGCACTGACGGTTGTCTGCGAGGCAGCGCTGGCGGCCGAGATTGCTGACAGCGCCGCCGCGCGGCGGTTTTTCGAGCGCTGGTTCAGCGCCTTCGAGATCCGGCCCGAGAGCGGTGCGGGTTTCCTGACGGGCTACTACGAACCGGAAGTGGACGGCTCCCGCATCCGGAGCGCGGCTTTCGCTGCACCACTTCTCGGACGCCCCGATGACCTCGTGACCATCGCGCAGGGAGAGACGCTTCCGGGCGTTCCTGCGGGCTATGCGGCGGCGCGCCGGGCAGCCGACGGCAGCCATACCGTCTACGAAGATCGCGGGGCTATCCTTGAGGGCGCATTGGGTGAGCGTGCCCTGCCGATCATATGGCTGAAGGACGATGTCGAGGTGTTCTTCATGCAGGTCCAGGGCTCAGGCCGCGTGCGCCTGCCTGATGGCAGTGTGGCCCGCATCGCCTATGCCGGCCGCAACGGCCATCCCTACAGCTCCATCGGCCGCATCGTGGTGCAGGAAGGTTTGTTGCCGCTCGAGGCGGCGAAACTTGATGGGTTGAAGGCTTGGCTGCGCACCAATCCGGCGGAAGGCAGGCGCGTCATGCGCATGAACCGCTCCTATGTGTTCTTCCGGCTTGCGGATGAGTTGCCTGCAGACGCCGGCCCCATTGGCGGTGCTGGCCTTCCCCTGACGCCGTGGCGTTCCATCGCAGTTGATCGTTCGCTCTGGGCCTATGGACTTCCCGTGTGGGTCGAAACGGCTTTGCCGCTGGCCTCGGGCACGGAAAGCTTCCGCAAGCTGACGATTGCCGAGGATACAGGCTCGGCCATCCTGGGTCCGGCGCGGGCGGATCTCTACCATGGCTCTGGCAAGGTAGCCGGCACAGACGCCGGCGCGCTTCGCCATCCCATGCGCTTCGTGGTGCTGTGGCCACGCCGCCAGCCGGCAGATTGAGGCGCAACTTGAACCGGGAAATACCGTGAAGCATCCGGGTCGGAGGCGATTGTCGGCAGAAGAGCAGGCGCTCTGGGCCCATGTGTCGGAAAGCGTGAAACCGCTGCCCGGACGTCGCCGGCCTGCCGCGCCGCCAGCCATCCCCGCCGCGCCTGTGCCAACCGTTGCGGCTCCCCGCCCGATGGCTGGCATTCCCCCGCCCGCGCCGCCTCCCCTGAAGCCCCTTGCCCCCATCGAGCGCCGCCTGCGCCAACGGGTTGGACGGGGGCAGCACCCGGTCGATGGCGCACTGGACCTGCACGGCATGCGCCAGGACGAGGCCCACCGCGCGCTGTTGTCCTTCGTGCGTCGCAAGCACCATGAGGGCGCAACACTGGTCATCGTCGTGACCGGCAAGGGCGGAGGGGTCACGCCATCCGGCGACGAACGTGGCGTGCTGAAGCGCCTTGTGCCGCATTGGCTGGCCGATCCCGGCATTCGCGGCTGCGTCATCGGCTTCGAGCAAGCCGCGCGCGGACACGGCGGCGAAGGTGCGCTCTACATCCGCATCCGCAAGCAGAAGAACTGACGCTTTGCGCCGGTTGTGATTGCGGCCCGGTCGCGCGACGCGGTAGCCTGCGAGAGAATGAGCCTCGCGCGAAACTTCACCATTGTCGGCAGCGCAACGCTCGCTTCGCGGCTTACAGGCTTTCTGCGCGACATGCTTGTCGCGGCAGCGCTTGGGGCAACAGCCATCGCGGATGCCTATGTGGCGGCCTTCCTGTTGCCCAATCTCTTCCGCCGGCTGGTCGGCGAAGGTGCGTTCAATGCCGCTTTTGTGCCGATCTTCGCGCGCCGCGAGGCGGACGGCGGCAAGGCTTCGGCTGAGATCTTTGCGGAAGGTGCACTGTCGCTCTTCCTGGGGCTTGCGATTCTCATCCTTGTCGTTGGCCAGATCGGGATGCCGCAGATCATCGGCCTCATGGCACCGGGCTTTGCCATGCAACCGGATAAGTTTGCGGATGCGGTGGCGTTCGGTCGCGTGATGTTTCCCTTTGTTGGCGTCATCCTGCTGGTTGCGGTGCTCAATGGCACGCTGAATGCGCTCGGGCGCTACGCCATTGCCTCCTGGGCACCCGTGCTTCTCAACGTGCTCCTCATCGGCGCGCTGTCCGTGGCGATCCTGGCGGGGCTCTCCGGAACGCGGGAGGCCGGTTTCACGCTGGTCTGGACGGTGCTCGCGGCGGGTTTCATCAACCTGCTGATCGTGGCTGGGGGCGTCTGGCGCGCAGGGCTCAGGATCGTGCCTGGGCCTTTCGCCTTCGATGCCGATCTCTGGCGGTTGCTCGTCATCGCGCTGCCGGGCATCGCCATTGCGGGGGCCGGCCAGATCAACGTCGTCGTTGCAGCGCAGATATCGTCCGCCACGCCGTCAGCCGTCTCGTGGCTCTACTTCGCCGAGCGCATCTTCCAGCTGCCGCTGGGCTTTGTGGCGGCCGCCATCGGCGTCGTTTTGCTGCCGACCGTGGCACGCGCCATGGCTGCAGGCGATCTGCGGGCCGCCCGCAACGCCGAGTGTCGCGCGCTCGAATTCGGGCTGCTCGTGACGCTGCCGGCGGCGGCGGCGCTGATGCTGCTCGCCAAGCCCATCGTGGCGCTGCTTTTCGAGCGGGGGGCCTTCACGGCGGTGGACTCAAGTGCTGTCGCCGCGATGCTGCGGGCGCTCGCCTTCGGTCTGCCGGCCTTCGTGTTGATCAAGGTGTTCCTGCCCGCGTTTCTGGCGCGCGAGACGATCCGGGGGCCACTCATCGCGGCGCTTGGTGGCGTGCTGGTGAATGTTATGGCCGCGACTTTGCTCGCGCCGGGCTATGGCCCTTCTTCGGCAGCCATCGGAGTCAGCGCCTCGGCTTTTGCGAATGCGCTTGTTCTGTTCCTGCTGTTGCGCCGTGACCAGCTCTTTGCACTGGACCCGCTGGCGCAGAAGCGGCTGCCGCGCGTGCTGCTGGCGTCCGCGCTCACCGCGCTTGTCCTCTGGCTGCTGGTCGACCTTGCCCGGCCGTGGCTGAAGACATCCCAGCCGTTGGGCCTGCGCGTCTTGGCACTTGCCGCGCTCACCGGGACCACGCTCACTTTCCATGCAGCCATCGCGCAGGCGACAGGTGCAATGGATCTCAGCGAGATGAGGGCGGCACTGCGCAAGAAGACGGGTTGAACCCGGCACGACCCGCTGGTTTCAGCGAGACCTGCGGCGCTCCGACGGGGGCTGATAGGCAATGGTGGAATGGAATGTGCAGTAGGACGTGCCAAAGCTGCAATCCGCACCGCAGAACACGAAATCCGCCATCATGGGATCGCCGATCGGCCATTTGCACATGGCCTCGCGCAGTTCCATAATCTGCACCCGGCGCGACATCGGAACAACCACGTCCTGCATGGGCGTGGCCTCGACGCGGACCATCGCCATCTCCATAGGCTGCATGGCAAGGGCCGTGGCTCCGTGTGACATGGGCTGTGCGGGCGCAGGGCGGTGCTGGTGGACGGGCACATGCTGATGCACAGGAATGTGCTGCTGAGCGCTGTTGGCCGCTGGCCGCGCGGGGGTGGCCACCTTGCGCGGGCGCGGCTGGCTGACGGAGGGCGACTTTGCCCGGCCGACCAGGCCCAGCCGATGCACCTTGCCGATCACAGCGTTGCGCGTGACACCGCCAAGCTCACTCGCGATCTGGCTGGCGCTGAGACCATCGGTCCAGAGCTTCTTCAACAACTCGACACGTTCGTCGGTCCAGGACATCCGAGCCTCCGCGGATAGGCGGTTCATATGGAAACAACCCATGAGTCACCTCTCGCGACCCATACCGCCTTCTGGCAGCCATGGGTGTTTCGCGTTCGATGTCCACGAGATGTCGTGCTTGAC
>JBOFUS010000425.1:0-2505 GCA_051652685.1 Beijerinckiaceae bacterium | reverse complement strand
GTTCAGCGCCTGGTGGAGGCCAAGCCGACTGTGCGCAACCCATGGATCGCGCCGAAGCGGAGCATGGACACCCGATGAGAATTGCGCTGGCCCATCCCCATGCGTCGCCCGCCATGATCGGTGGAGCGGAAAGCCTGCTGTGGGGTCTCCAGGCTGCACTGAACCGGGCTGGCCATGTCTGTGATGTCGTGGGTCAGATCTCACCCGAAGCCAATCTGGCCGAGGTGCTTGAAAGCTACGACAACTGGCTCGACATCGATCTCAGCGCCTACGACATGGTGATCAGCGGCAAGTATCCCGCATGGATGCTGTCCCATCCGAACCACCGGCTGTATCTGCTGCACAGGCTGCGGGGTCTCTACGATACCTATCCCTTTTCCGTGGCGTCCCAGCCGTCCATTGCCGTCGCACAGGCTATGGAGGAGGTACGGCAAGCCAGCGCACATGTTGGCAGCGACCGGGATCGGATGCGGCGCATCCTTGATGTGTCCCGTGCGCTGGTTGCGCGCACAACAGATCCCGCCATCACGGCCTATCCGGGGCCGTTCGCGCGCCAGATCATCCACTTCCTTGACAATTTAGCGATTGGCCGGCGCACCATGCGCAAGTTCAGTGCGATCTCCCGCACCGTCGCGGATCGACAGGGGTATTTTCCGCCGGGGGTGGCAGTCGATGTTCTGCATCCTCCTCCGCACCGCCTTGATCAGCGGAGTGCGGAACGTCGGCACCTGTTCACCAGCAGCCGGTTGGACCATCCCAAGCGCATTGGGTTGGTGATCCAGGCCATGCGGCATTTGCGCCACGACGTGCCGCTCCTGATCGCCGGCAGCGGACCGGAGCTGCCAGTCCTTCAGGCCTTGGCGGCGGGCGATCCGCGCATTTCGTTTCTGGGCAGAGTGTCGGATGAAGCTTTGCTCGACCTGTACGCCGGGGCAATAGCGGTGCCCTTCGTGCCGTTCGATGAAGATTATGGCCTCGTGACGGTGGAGGCCATGCGCAGCGCGGCTCCGGTGGTCACCTGTGTCGATTCAGGCGGTCCGACGGAGTTTGTTGACGATGGCGAGACTGGTTATGTGACTGCGCCCGAGCCGCAGGCGCTCGCTGATGCCCTCGGTCGTCTCCTTGACGATCGCGACCGCGCGGCGGCCATGGGCGAAGCTGCCAAGCTCAAGGTCGCGAGCGTCGCATGGGAACCCGTGGTAGAGGGCATCCTTGCGACGCCTCACAGCTATCTGCGTCGCAGCCAACCGAAGGATGCTGAGCCAGCGCGTCCCAAACTGGTCCTTGCTGCAACCCTCCCGATTTATCCGCCCCAGGGCGGAGGGCAGATTCGTGTTTTCCAGTTATACCGGCATCTGGCCAGGCAGTTCGAGATCGAGCTTGTGACGGTCGGCCCGGCGGGAATGCGGCCGGTGCGGCTCGCGTTGGCACCGGGGCTGACCGAAACACGGATCCCTCTGGCGCCCCTCCACGCGAACCTCGAATGGAAGCTGTCAACGGCAGCGGGCGGAGTGCCGGTGACCGATGTCATCATACCAAAACTGATCGGTTTGACGCCGGCGTTTCGGACAGCCCTTGCCCGTGCGAGTCGGGGAGCAGCTGCGCTGATCGCGTGCCATCCCTATCTTGTGCGTGAACTACAGGCGGTATCGACCGGGCAGCCGCTGTGGTTCGAGGCTCAGGACGTGGAGTTAAGCCTGAAGCGCGGTGTTTTTCATGATATCCCCGGCGCAGACGCAATCCTGGCGGAAGTTCAGGCCGTCGAAGGTGAAGCGTGGCGCGCGGCCCGCCTGGTGTTTGCCTGCACACAAGGCGATCTGGGCGATCTGGAAACTTTGTACGGAGCCACCCAGGCACAGATGGCGGTGGCACCCAATGGTGTGGCGCTCGAAGAATTTCCGTTCACGCCATGGCTTGAGCGGCGCGAGCGTCGCATGGCGCTGGGCTTGAACGGTCAACATATGGCGTTGTTCATGGGCAGCTGGCATCCTCCAAATGTTGATGCGGCGGAAAGCCTGATCGAGCTTGCCGCAGCCCGCCCGAATCTGGTCTGCCTTGTCGTCGGCAGTGTCGGTCATGCGCTGAAGGGACGGCCGTTGCCGGGCAATCTGCGCCTGTTGGGCGTGATTTCCGAGGCGGAGCGGTCTCAACTTCTGTCGATGGTTGATGTTGCGCTCAACCCGATGCGGTATGGTTCGGGATCAAACCTCAAGATGCTCGACTATCTTGCCAGCGGGGTGCCCGTGGTCACAACGGCGTTCGGCATTCGCGGGCTGGACCTGAACAGCGAGCTTGTTGCCATCGCAGAGCGTGAAGCGTTCGGCGATGCCATCGACATGCTCCTGCTTGAAGGAGATACAGCGCTACAATCCCGTACGCAGGCGGCTCGCGCGCATGTCGAAAAGCGCTTTGCATGGAGCGAGATCGCAGCAACCCTCTCGATCGAGATGTGGCGACAGCTGAACGATAGCCGGCCCTGAGAGCCCGTCGCAAACGACCGGCTTT
>JBOFUS010000424.1:0-8045 GCA_051652685.1 Beijerinckiaceae bacterium | reverse complement strand
TGAGCCGCGCACACCCCAGAAGGTGACGGCCGGCGCGACGGTCCTGCTATCCGCGCCGGGGAGTTCTCCGGAAGCGGCGATGGCTGGCTTCATTGCGATACCCATGACTTCACAGGTGGCGATTGCGCCGCCCCTTTCTGATCATGCCCCGCTGAACCGCCGCCGGTCAAACGGCGAAAAGCCTCCGCTTCCCGGGGTTGTCGGAAGCGGCGGCCTCTGGACCCGCCGTCGGGAGGGAGCGACGGCGGGGTCGTCATCAGCGCCTTCCGAAGGCCCCGGCGGCGTTCAGGCGATGGAAATCGTGAACCTGCGAGGCGTTGCGCGTGTGCTGCGACAGGTATTGGGTACGGTCGTTGAAGGGACCCCCATAGGTGGAGCCGGTAACGATCTGCGCCTTACGGTCGTCGGGAACCGTGCGCCTTGTCTGCTGGGCGAGGGCAGGGAGCGCCACCGAAGCAGCGAGCGCGGCGACGGCGATGGTTTTCAGAATGGACACGGACTGTCTCCTGTCAGGCGTTGTTCGATGGTTTCGGGATAGGCCGCATGGTGATCTGCCGCAGTGCGCTTTCGCACCCGGACTTCCCGTTCCTCGCCGGACCGCGCGGAAGCAGCTTCAGGTGCCTCTTTCGGGAGCCCCATCCTTCATCATTGCCAACGCCGACACTGTGCTGCTGGTTCCACGCAGGGAACTGGCTTCGCTCGGCTAGCCGACACTTAACTCATGGTGTGACCGCCAGAGCATGCTGCGTGAAGTTGGCCCCACTTCAAGCTGAGGCGCTATGCGAAGCGGAGCATCGAATGCGTGAACGGGCTTCGAGGTTCGGCTTCACCTCCCGCCACACTATCAGGCCCGTTGGTGCCATCGGAAACAGCACGCTACAGCGGCGGCGCGATCCAGCCGATATCGGTTCGCCCGCGCAGAAACGCGATCAGCCCTGCAAGGGTTTCCCAGGCCACGTCGTCATGGACAAGATGATGCGCCAGCACGCCAACGGGACCAAAGCCACCCTGCCGCGCGCGCGCGAGCGCCGCGGCCAGCAGCACGGCGATCTGCGCCGGCGGATGGCCGACGCGGCCGCCATGCCAGTCCATCAGATCGACATGCGTGTTGATCTGGCGCAGCTTCGCCGAAGCCAGCAACGTCTTTGGCCCATAGGTCGAAACACTGTCGAAACCGATATCCGGCAGCAGGGCGGCGATTTCGGGTGAAATGCGGTTCCACGGAGGGACATAGCAGCGACCCGCGTCGGGACCGAACAGCGAGACCAGCCGGGTGCGCGCGGCGCTCAATTCGCCATAGATCGTGGCCTGCCCACGTTCGGTGGTCATTTCTTCCTTCTTGTGGCCCGCCGGCGCGTGGTTGCGATGCCACGCACCATGCATTGCAGGAACGAGCAGTGGATTGTCCACCAGCATGGCGGCGAGCGCCGGCGTGGCGTGCATCGGGATGATCGCGAGCAACAGCGGCGCGCCGGCCGCCTCCGCCGCCTGGAGCAAGCGCCAGAGGGCGGGCGTCGGCTCGATCGCGTCGTCGTCGCGGAGCCAGACCCGCGCCGCCCGGCCAGCTTCGCGCCAGAACGTGAGTTCTGCCGCCACCGGTTGCCATGCGGCTTCGCTCATGTTGCACCTCCCAGCAGCGTCGCATGGCTGAGTCCATCGGCCAGAATGCGCGCTGCGCCGTCCATGTCGCGCTCGTTTCGCGCGAAACGCAGGGCACTCTGGCCAAGAGCCGCGCGCCGTGCCGGATTGGCAATCAGCCCGGCCAGCGCTTCGGCATAGGCCTTGGCCATGGCCGCCCTGTCGCCCGCAGGCGGGATCAGCATGCCCGTCTCGCCATTCCTGACAACCTCGCAAACACCGCCATCGTCGAAGGCGAGCGCCGGCAGCCCTTGCGCCGCAGCTTCGAGAAAGACGAGGCCATACGCCTCCCGCACCCCTGGCCAGACGAAGAGATCGCTCTCTGCCATCGCCTGGGCAACGGTCTCTTCGTCCGAAAGACCGAGGAAGCGGACGCGCCCGGACGGCAGCGCCGCGAAGGCGGTCTCGATCTCTGCCCGCGCCACGCCGTCACCGATGATCGTCAGGTGCCAGTCGAGGTTCGTGATGCGCAGAAGTGCGTCCGCCAGGAGAAGGTAGCTCTCCCTTTTGTTGTCCGGGCGCATCATGGCGACGGCCAGCAACTGCGATACAGCATCAGCGCAGCGCGTTTTATTCGGGCGCAGCGGCCCGTGATCAAGAAATGGCTTGAGATCGATCAGCCGCGCCGACAGCACCGGAGCCTTTGCGAGCCCCTGACGGTCGCGCGCGCTGTAGCAGAAGATGGTCTCGGCCAGCCGCAGTCCCTCCTCTGCAGCCTCCTGCCAGACGGCCCATTCATCTGACACGCGGCGGGCCGACCAGGAGGCTTCCGCCGCCACATACGGAATGCCAAGACGCCGCGCGACGGCCGGACCGACAAGATCGGGTGCCTTGTAATAAAGATGGTAGGTGAACCAGAGCCCGGGCCGGAAACCGCCCTCCTCCGCCTCGCGACAGATGCGTTCGATCTCCGCCGCAGCCGCGACGCGCAGGTCCGCAAGGCTGGCCGCATCCGGCGTGCGCGTGTAGGTTCGCAGCTCCGTGGCAAGCCTGACGTCATGCCCTGCCTGCATCAGCGCCGCCATCAGCAGCCGCGCCATCTTGCGGTCTCCCGACGGCGTCGGATGCGTCGGCGGTTTAAGGGGGGCGTGGAAGGCTATCCGCATCTCGGCTACCGGCATGCCTTATCCGGCAAGTGCGCATCAACCCGAATTGACCTCGCCGAGGGCGATTTCGCACTACTCACGGAACTTTCCGGGCGTATTGTCGACTCACGATGGAGTCAAACCTCTTCCGATATATCTGGACGCACAGCCGCCGCGATCAGGTGATCGTGCTTGCGCTCGTGCTCGGCTCGCTGCCGTTCTATTTTGCCGCTTTTGACGTGCCGAAAATGATCGTCAACGAGGCGATCCAGGGGCGCAGCTTCGCCGATGGGCGCGAGACAGCTGCATTCCTGGTCCTCGGCTTTACCATTCCGGAAATTCTGGGCGGCGGCCGCATCCAGCTTTTCGAGGGCTTCCAGCTGGCGCGGATGCCGCTGCTCTTCGCACTCAGCAGCGTTTTCCTCGTGCTGGTGCTCATCAACGGCGGCTTCAAGTTCGTCATCAACACGGCGAAGGGCATCATCGGTGAGCGGATGCTGCGGCGCATGCGGTTCGATCTGGTCAATCTCGTGCTGCGCTTCCGGCCGGAGGAGGCGCGCGCGGTCAAGCCCTCGGAGATCGTCAGCATCGTCAAGGATGAGGTCGAGCCCATCGGCGGCTTCATCGGCGACGCCTTCATCCAGCCGGCCTTCCTGATCATGCAGGCCTTCACGGCCGTGCTGTTCATCCTGCTCCAGAGCTTCTGGCTCGGCATGATCGCGGTGGCTGTCGTGGCGATCCAGGGCTTTGTTATCCCGGAACTGCGCAAGGAACAGCTCAGGCTGAGTCGCGAGCGGCAGATCGAGCAGCGCAAGTTCGCCGGGCGCGTCGGAGAGTTCGTGGAGATCGCGCCTGCGATCCATGATCACGCGGCGGCGGCCTACGTGCGCTCCGACATCGGCCACCGGCTTGGCACGCTGTTTGATATCCGGGTCGAGCTCTTCAAGCGCAAGTTCGCGGTGAAGTATCTCAACAACCTGCTGGCCCAGGTGACGCCCTTCTTCTTCTACGCCATCGGCGGATATCTCGTGGTCATGGAGCGGATGGACATCGGACAGCTTGTCGCCGTCATCGCAGCCTACAAGGAGCTGCCGCCTCCAATCAAGGATCTGATCGACTGGGACCAGCAGCGCGCCGATGCGATGGTGAAGTACCAGCAGGTTGTCGATCAGTTTCCCGAGGAAGCCTTGCTAGGCGAAAAGACACTGCAACCGGACCCGCCAGCCGACTCACCACTGGTGCTGTCGGGCCTGCGCGCCATGGACCGCAATGGCCAGAGCCTGCTGGATCCCCTCAGCCTTTCGATCGAAAGGCCTTCGCATGTCGCGCTCGTCGGCGGCACCGGCAGCGGTCGGGATATTCTGGCGCGCATTCTGGGCCGCCAGATATCGCTCCACCAGGGCACAGCGCGGCTTGGCGACCTTCAGCTTGACAAGCTGCCGGACGCGGCGGCACGCCGCATCATCGGCTATGCCGGGCCTGATCCGCTTCTGTTTCAGGCCTCTATCCGAACCAACCTCCTCTTCGCGCTCAACCGCGCCGAAGAGCCGCCGGTCGGCGATGCCCCTGACAAGGCGGAAAAGCTGCGCCGCACCGAGGCGGCCCGCAGTGGTAACCCGCAGGCGCTGCCCTCTGCTGATTGGCTCGACCCCGCGCTTCTGCCTGCGATGACGGCGCCCGAGCGCGACGCCGCGCTTATGACAGCGCTGGCCGATGTTGGTCTTGCCGGAGATGTGTCCCGTCTGGGGCTTCAGGGCCGGATCGACCCGGCGAAGGAGCCAGAGGTTGCGGCAGCACTTCTCGCCGGCCGCCACGAGATCCGTGCCGAGATCGCCGCCCGCGGCCTTGGCAAGCTGGTCGAGCCCTTTGACGCAGAGCGCTTCAACAACAGCGCGACCATCGCAGAGAACCTGCTGTTCGGCGTGAGACTGTCCGACAGGCTTGCGGATGACGCGATGGCTGCCGACCCATTCGTCCGGGCGGTGCTTGAGGCCGAGGCGCTGATCCTTCCGCTTGCAACCGTCGGGCTCAGTATGGCGTCGACGGTGGTCGAAGTCTTTGCCGATCTGCCGCATGGCCACCCGCTTTTCGAGCGCTTTTCCTTCGTGCGGGCCGAAATGCTGCCGGAATTCCAGCGCGCCATCGCGGCAGCCGAGCTCAAGGGTGGCGTGCGGGCACTTGGCGGCGAAGACCGGGCGCTGCTTATCGGCCTGGCGCTGGGCTATGTCGAATCGCGCCACCGACTGGGTCTCATCGACGATCTGCTCAAGGCGCGGATCATCCGCGCACGCCGGAGTCTGCGCCGCCATCTGCCGGCCAGCCACCGCGCGCTGATCGACTTCTATGACGCCGACCATTATCTCGCCTCTGCCAAGGTTCTGGACAATCTGATCTTTGGCCGCATCGTCTACGGCCAGCCGCAGGCGGAGGAGCGCCTCACCGCTGTCCTGCGTGAGATGCTGGAGGCGAAGGGGCTGTTCTCGGTGGTGGATCGACTGGGTCTCGACCACGACGTCGGTGTCGCCGGCCGTGCGCTTTATCCACCGCAGCGTGCAGCCCTGGCACTCGCCCGCCACATGGTCGCTCCGCCGACAATTCTTGTCGTCGATGGTGCGCTCGCCAGTCTTGGCGGTGCCCAGGCGGCCTCGACGCTCCGGCGTTTGCGCGAACGCATGCGCGACAGGACACTGATCTGCGCCTTCGCCACGGTCGAGGAAGCGGCCGGCTTCGACCGCGTTCTGGAGTTCGACGGTCCTCGTTTCATGGGCTTTGCCGATAGCGGGTCTGGGGCAAATGCGTCTTCGGTTGACGCCGTGCGCGCGGCGGCGGAGTAAGGGCGGATGCTGATTGAAGACGCGCAATCCCTGAGCGGGTTTCCCATCTTCGCGGGTGTCGACAAGGCGCGCCTGAAACTGATCGTGCTTGCCGCCGATCGGGTGATCTATGCGAAGGGCGAGATCGCTATCCGCGAAGGGGCGGAGACCGGGTTCGTTGGCATCATCCTGTCAGGCGAAATGGAGGTCAGCTTTGGCGAGGCGGATGCGCGCGTGCCGCTGGCGACGCTGCGAAAGGGCGATATCTTTGGCGAAATGGGTGTTGTGCTCAAACAGCCGGCCGGTGCCACGGTGACGGCGACCGGCGACGCGACGGTGCTCCAGATCGAGCGCAGCGTCTTCGAGGACCTGTTGCAGCAGCTGCCGGCCTTTTCCATGGCTCTGATAAGGGAACTGGCCCGGCGTCTGGCACGGATCAGCGAGAACTATGCGCGCGCTCTGCGCGGAGAGGCGTGAGCCGAGATGAGCCTTGTCGCTGATCCCATTGCCGACGGGTCATCGGCTGGTAGCCCGCCAGCCCTCGCGCTGCTCGTGCGCCGGTTGAGGCTTGCGACGGGCCTCGTGCTCATGGCCTTCGCGCTCAGCCATTTTCTCAACCATGCGGCAGGCATCTTCGGCATTGCCTTCATGAAGATGCTGCAGGAGCCGCGTTACTCGTTCTGGCGCGAAATGCCCGGCGCGGCCCTGCTCTATGGGTCGCTCGCCCTGCATGTTGCCCTGACGCTCTGGCGGGTTGTCGGGCGGCGTACGTTGCGCATGCCGCGCGCCGAGGCTTTGCAGATCCTGCTGGGCCTTCTGATCCCGCTGTTGCTGGTCGATCACGTGATCGGTACGAAAGTCGCCGCGACCGTCGCAAATTTCGACGACAGCTACCAGTTCATCCTCAAGTATTTCCGGGACAACGGCGCGCTGAAGCAATCACTGGCCCTGCTGGTTGTCTGGCTGCACGGCGTCATCGGCCTCAACTTCGCCTTCCAGACCTATCGCTGGTTCAGGCGCTGGCGGCCTTTTCTCGAGATCCTGGCTATTCTTGTCCCTGTGCTCGCACTCGCAGGTTTCGCCTCCGCCCTGAACGAACTCAAGCACCTGACGCTTGCGGTGCAGACGATGACACCAGACCAAGCCTCGGCCTTGGCCAGAGCGGCGATACAAACAAAGCTGGCCGTCTACGGAGGCGTCGGTCTCGCGGTTCTGGTGATCGGCGGCCGGATGCTCGGGCTCGGGCTCAAGCGCAGTGTGACGGTCAGCTACACCGGCCACGGTGAGCGCAAGGGTGGCGTCGGCATGACGCTGCTGGAGATCAGCCGCAAGAACCGCGTGCCCCATCCGTCAAGTTGTGGCGGACGCGGGCGTTGTGCCAGCTGCCGCGTGCTGGTGACAGGCGGGGCCGATGCGCTGCCGCCGCCGGGCGCGATCGAGGCGGCGTTGCTGCGTCGCGTCCATGCGCCGGCCAATGTCCGGCTTGCCTGCCAGCTGCGGCCGACGGCGGATGTCTCCGTCCGTGTTCTGGGTGCCAACCTGCGCGGCGCGGCGGAAGCGGCGGGCGACGCTGGCCCGCAGGCGGAGCGCAGGGAAATCGTGGCGCTGGTCGCCGACATACGCGCCTTCTCGCAGCTTGCGCGCTCGCAAATGCCCGGCGATCTGGTGGAGATCCTCGTGCGTGTTCTGGACGACATCGGCCAGGCGGTCGCCGGCCACGGCGGTCAGATCGCCACGCGCGACACGGACGGCTTCGTCGCCGTCTTCGGGCTCAAGGACGATGCGAAGACCGCAGCGCGCGCCGCATTAGCCTGTGCCGATGACATGCAGGCGGCGATGACCTCGATCAACCGCAATTTCCGCAAACTCCTGCCGCAACCGCTTCGGCTTGGTGTCGGTATCCACCTTGGAGATGCGGTGGTCACTGTATCGGACGACCCGGAAGCCTCGCTCAATGTCATCGGCGACACGGTCGTGGTCGCAAGCCGCCTTGAGGAGGCGACCAAGGAACTCGCCGGCGACATGGTGATCTCGGAAGCGGTCTTCTCGGCCGCCGGCCAGGCGCGCCCCACGGGTCCGATACGCATGGTCAACTACAAGTATGGCGACGCGCCCATTGCCGCCTTCGCGCTCAACCGCGTGCGGCCGCAGGAGACGGCAGCAACGGCCGCGGCCGTTGCTGCCACGACGCCGGTTTCCGGCTGACGGCATGTGCGGTTTTGTCGTCGTCGTCGACCGCGCGCGGCCGGTTGATCCCGGGCGTCTTTCCGCAGCGCTGGCGCTTCTCGCCCACCGCGGGCCGGACGGCAGCCGGATGGAAACCGACACGTTTACGGCACGGCACGGCGGGCCGCTGCATGTCGGCCTCGGCCATGCGCGTCTGTCCATCATCGATCCTGATCCGCGCTCCAGCCAGCCGTTTCGCGACGGTTCCCGCTCGCTCGTCTACAATGGTGAGCTTTACGATCACCGGACACTGGCGGCCGGGCTGGCGCGTGAGGGCGATATG
>JBOFUS010000423.1:0-8995 GCA_051652685.1 Beijerinckiaceae bacterium | reverse complement strand
TCAACCCGGCGTCAATGCCGGACTTTGCCACCGCAGCCCCGCCCTTGAAGCCGATGGCGAGCATCAGATAGAGCGCCAGAAATTTCGCCACCGCCTCCGGCACGGAGAGGTCCGAGCGCGCAAGCGCCGCCAGGAGACCAAGTGCGAAAAACAGCACCATCGGTGACAGCAGGTTGGACAGGGCGAGATCGAGCGGCGACATTTTCGAGCGATGAATTCTTCAAGGTGTGGCGCAGGGCGATATTGTTTACCGACAGATCACATAGGTCTCAGCCTTCGCAGGGAAAGGGTCAGGTTCCCGGGATGTCGTCTTGCTGTCATCGGGTCTGTCATATCTTTCAAGGACTGTGAATGTCAGGGAGCCAGCACATGCATTCAATGATCTGGACAATGATCCCAATGCTTGTCGCAACCTTCGCGCTGGCGAAAGAAGCTCCACCGATGCAGCCTGCCCGCAGCACCTTCGATCCGGCGAAATTCGATGCGGGGAAGAAGCGTTTCAACGACGGAATCCTCGAATCACTGGAGAACGGAACATCGGCCAATCCCGGCAGCGACAATCATGACCATATCACCTCGTTTCCCGCGCCGGGTGTGATCCGGCTGGGTCTCGAAGGCCTCTGCCCGACGAAGGGTGAGAGGCCAGCCGCCCCATGTGCCGTGCGCAACGAGTTGCGTGAGCCGAAGGATGACAGACCAGCGCACCGCAAGGTTGCCTATCATTCTGTGAACATCAGGCTCGCAGGAGCGGTTCCCGGCGCGGCCAATGCCGGGCTTCCGCCCGCCGAAAGCCAGCGCCTGATGATCGTCCAGATGAAGTTCGAGATGTCGGCCGATCCGCTCGGTCTCCGGAAATTCTCGCCTGTTCTCGCCCTGCGCTTCGAGGACGATCTGCTTTACGCAACAACGGAGTTGATGGGCGAGCCGATGACCGGTGCGGATGCCTCCGATCAGTGCCGTCGCGGCCTTCTGGCGACCCGCCATCCTCGGCTTGACGCAAAGAACGGGCCCTACCGCGTTTTGCTGGCTTCCGAGGAGGGGCGGTTGCCGCATGATTTCGACGCCACGCGTGGTGCGCGCGTCTTCTGCCTGCGAGACGACGACAAACTGCAGTTTCGCGGCTGCTCGGCCTTTCCCCGCCAGCCACGCGACCGGTTTTTTCAGGTGGCGTTTGGATACAACGGCGGCACGGCGTCAACGACAAGGGTGCGCCTCAACATCGGAGGGGTCTTCTGGGCGTCGATTCATGGGAGAATCGGACCGGGTGTCGAGGCCGGCAAGGCCTATTTCAAGTTCGGACCCTATGGCGATCTGAACGATGGCCGGCCGCTCCATATCGACTACGCCGACTACCGTCGCGCGCCCTCATACAACGGTCTGGAGATCGGCGGGGATGCCATCGCACAATGTCCCGGCAGCTTCAGCAAGCCGTCACAGGATTGAAGCTGCCTGCGCTGATCTTTATCCCCGTCGCGGCATCCGGAAGGGGAGCATCGCCCTGACTGGCAGCATCGTCAGCCTGTCGAGCATCAGGCTTTCATGAAAGCCCGCGACCCGTTTTCCTTGCAGTGTCGTCTCCACGAGAGAGCGGGTGTAGAACGGCGTGTCTTCCAGCGTCGCAAGCACGCGCGGGGGAGGGCCGGGTTCAGAGCGCACGCCGCGCTCGGCACGCCAGATGCGGCCGGATGAAAGCCTGTGCGCTTCCGGCGCGGAGAAGCGCTCCATGCCGCCAGAATGATCAAATCCGAGTGCCAGACACTCCGCTGAGCCATCGCGCCGGCGCATGTCGTAGAGCACCCGGGCACCATCGGCGGTCGGCGCGCGGCTCCAGTCCCACGACACGAAGTCTTCTTCCAGCATGCGGCTGCCGGCATTGGAATCGAAGTAGCCGTGGCCCTCCCACGCAAGGCGTGGCTCATCGAAGCGGACATGCACGCGGGCCACAGGCGCGTATGGCCGCCATTGGTGTCGACCATCGGCATCAAGCAGCAGCGACTGGCCTGTCAGCGCCGCCGGCCGCAGCGTAATCTCGCCGACAAGCCGCCGGGGCAGTGGCGCGCAGCGCTCGTCGATACGGATGATCAGTCCATCGTCGCCCCACCTCAGGCTGCTGGGCCCCACCTGGAAGGACCTTGCGGTGCGGGAAAGGCTGGTCCGGCCGCGCTCGGTCATGGCCCAGCGCCGCGTTTCACCGTAGAGCGCCACATTGATGGCAACATGGTTTTCGGGATCGCCGCGCCCCTGTTTGCGCGCCCACCAGTAGTAGGGTGAGAAGACGCTGCCGACAAAGGCGATCACCGTGAAACCGTGGCGGCCATCATCGGATGCGCCGTCGATATACCACCAGGCATAACCACCGTCGGGAACAGCTTCACCGAAGTCGGGTGACTCTGGTCTGGCCAAAGTCATGCCGCCTGCCTTGCCGCCCGCAGCCGCGCCTCGATGGCGTCCGCCGCGAGCATACCGGAGATTGCCGCCATCGGCACACCGGCCGAAGGGTGCGTGCTGCCGCCCGCGAGATAAAGACCGGGGACGTGGCTTTCCGACCCCATGCGCCGAAAGGGCGCGAAGGGACCATGTCCCGCCGCGCCGTAGAGTGCGCCGCCCGTGGCGGGAAACAGCCGGTGAAACCCTTCCGGCGTCGTCACGACACTGACCTCCGGCGCCCCGATCTCCAGCCCACAGCGGCGCATCAAGCCGAAGGCGGCCTCGCCCAGCTGTGTCACGTCGCTGGCGGCAAGCGGCGCGCGGTCACCCTCCGCCGGTGCATTGACCAGGCACAGCAGACGATCACTGGGCGGCGGATCCGCAGCCTCGGCCAAGCCATCGCGGTCCTGCGCGCAGACATAGACGGTAGGGCGGTCGGGCGGCCGGCGCGCGCCGAAGATCGCCTTGAACTCCGCAGGATAATCATCGGAAAAGAAGACATTGTGGCGTGACAGCTGAAAGCCGCTTGTCGGCGCGTCGATGCACCAGGTGACGGCCGACAGCGAGCGCTGGGCGGGCAAGGTCGGTGGCGCGGCAGCACTGGCGGCATCACCGAGCAGCCCCTCGCCCAGCGCCGAAACATCGCCGTTGAAGAGGATGGCATCTGCCGCGATCCGCCCGCCGTCCGTCGTGACGATGGCGGAGGCCCGGCCTTGCGTGACCTCGATGCGCGCCACGCCGATACCGTACCTGATGTCGCCACCCTTCTTCACGATCAGCCGCTCCAGCGCCTGCGCAAGCGCATGCATGCCGCCATCAAGGGTCCAGACTCCCATGAGTTCAGCGTGGGCAATCAGCATCAGCGTGCCTGGTCCCTCAAACGGCGAAGCCCCGCAATAGGTGGCATAGCGGCCAAAGAGCTGACGCAGGCGCGGATCGCGGAAATATCGGCCAAGATTGGCCCAGAGGCTGCGGAAGGGCTGACCTGCGATGAGGCCAGGCAGGCGCGCCAGTCCGATGTTGCGGGCAAGGCCCAGCGGCGAGGGACGGGGCGCGCGCATGAAGCTCTCGTCAAGTGCTGCAAAAACCCGCGCCGCATCCGCCGCGAAGGCGCGGAACCCGGCTGCTTCCGCCGCACCGGCGAAGCGCCCGATGGCCTCGGTGGAAGCGCTGACATCCGCCAGAAGATCGAAGCGCGCATCGCGGCTGCCCTCGATATCCCAGCTGTGGCGGGCGAGAACCTCCAGCTTTGTCAGTGTCAGTTCTGCCTCGATGCTTGATCCGGCACGGGCAAAGAGCTCAGCGAACACTGGCTTCATGGTGAAGACCGTCGGCCCTGCGTCCATCGGCCGACCGGCGGGCGCGAGCCGGCGCATTTTGCCGCCGGGGGCACTTTCCTTTTCAAGCACGAGCACCGGCCGGCCGGCGCAGGCGAGTGCCAGCGCAGCGGACAGCCCACCGACGCCCGCGCCGATGATGATGACGGGTTGCGTCATCGCCTTTCGCTTCGCGCATGGGAGGAGCGCGCAGCCGCGTCCGACATCGAAAAACCCTCCCTACGTAAGTGTCACTCTGGATTGACACGCCGCAATCAAATGTCCAGCCTGACAAACACCTACTGATCCGGCTCCCTGCCGGAGCGCTTCGCCCATGGGAACGGGAGGGACGGCATGAACCTGATGGACCGCATCGAGAGCGCGCTCATGGCAGCGCTTTCCTCCACCGAGGCAAGCCCTTGCCCGCCGAAGCTTGCCAATGCGCTGCATGCCGCGGTGTTTCCCGGCGGTCACCGGTTGCGGCCGCGCCTCGCGCTCTCCTGCGCCATGGCCTGTGGCGACCGCGATCCGGCGGCAGCCGATGCTGCGGCAGCGGCTATCGAGCTTCTGCATTGCGGCTCGCTGGTGCATGATGATCTGCCCTGCTTCGATGATGCCGACCTCCGGCGTGGTCTTCCGTCAATCCATGTGGCCTTCGGTGAGCCCATCGCGGTGCTGGTTGGTGACACACTGATCGTGTCGGCCTTCGAGACCATCGCACGGGGTATGACCAAGGCCCCGCACAGGATTGCCCCCATGATCCGCGTCATTGCCGAGGCAACAGGCGCGCCGCATGGCATCTGTGCCGGTCAGGCCTGGGAGAGTGAACAGGTGGCACCGCTCAAGACCTATCACCGTGCCAAGACGGGCGCGCTGTTCGCCGCCGCAACAGCTGCCGGCGCGCTGGCCTCCGGCGGCGACCCGGCCGCATGGAAAGACCTCGGCTGGCGGCTGGGCGAAGCCTACCAGGTTGCGGATGACATCAAGGATGTGGCGCTCTCACCCGCCGCCATGGGCAAGCCGGCCGGGCAGGACGAGATCCACGGTCGACCGAACGCCGCGCGTGAGCTCGGTCTTGAAGGCGCAGTGCGCCATCTCAAGGGCATGATGGCCGGCGTCGTGGACAGCATTCCCGCCTGTCCCGGCCGTGAGCATCTGGTGGCGGCGATCCGTGCGGAGACCAACCGTTTCCTGCCGGCGGGTCTGGCGCAAGCGTCGGCCTGAGGCTTCAATGGCGGCCGGGTCTTTGCTGTCGCTGCCGTTTCTCGACTGGCCGCTGAAATGGCGCGACCGGCTGCTGGCCGATCCGCGTTTTCACGCGTTTTGCGCGCGCACCCCTCTTTTCAGCGCGATTTCGAAGCGGCGGACGGCGGAACTCTTCGACGTCGCCTCGGGCTTCGTGAAAACACAGACACTGACGGCCTGCCTTTCGCTGGGGCTGTTCGACATCCTGAAGGCGGGTCCGCTGCCTGTCGCCGAGATCGCGCGGCGGTCAGGCCTCGACGAAGCGGCGGCTGATCGGCTGGTGCGGGCGGCCGTCGCCTGCCGCCTGCTCGCCTGGCGCGGCGGCAAGGTGGGGCTTGGTGCACTGGGGGCCGCTGTCAACGGCTCGCCCGGCGTGCGCGCCATGGTGCGGCATAACCAGGCCTTCTACCGCGATATCGCTGATCCCGTTGCGCTGCTGAAGGGCGAGGCCCCGCCCGGCGAGCTCAAGGCCTACTGGCCGTATGCCGGAGCGGCGGGTGCCGCAGCCGAGACCGGCGGCGATGCAGCCGCCTACAGCGATCTCATGGCGCAATCGCAGGATCTGATCGCCGGGGATGTGCTCGACGCGGTCGATATCCGGCCGTTCCGACGGCTGATGGATGTCGGCGGCGGCGACGGGACGTTCCTGCGCGCGGCGGCCCGCCGTGCGCCTGAACTGGCGCTGACGCTGTTCGATCTGCCGGGTGTCGCGCGAATCGCCGAGCCGCGATTCGCTGCCGCCGGGCTGGCCGCGCGCACAACGGCAGTGGCAGGCGACTTCGGCCGCGACTCGCTGCCCGTTGGTGCAGACGTCGTCTCGCTCGTACGTATTGCCCACGACCACGACGATCCGGTGGTGGAAAAGCTTTTCGCGGCCGTCTTTGCCGCGCTGGAGCCGGGCGGCACACTCATCATCGCGGAGCCCATGTCCGGCATTGCCGGTGCCGAAGCGATGTCCGACGTCTATTTCGGCTTTTATTTCCTCGCGATGGGGGCCGGGCGCGCCAGGCGGCCGGATGAACTCGCCAGCATGCTCGTCCGCGCTGGCTTCGAGACGCCGCGCCTGAAGCCCACGCGGCGGCCGCTGATGGCCTCGGTCATGCTGGCGAAAAAACCGGCAGCTTAAGTGTAATCACGAAATGACATGTGCTGGCGTCAAGATAAGTTGACACATGGCCGTCATCTGCGCGGCCCCCATGGGAGGTGGGCGACATGAGAACGCTCGCGGTTGTGCTGGAGGAACCCCGTCGACTCGCCCTTGGCGATGTCGGCCTGATTCCTCCCGCTGCCGACGACGCTGTGATCGATGTCCTCTGGTCCGGGATCAGCACCGGCACCGAAAAGCTACTGTGGTCCGGCGAAATGCCGGCCTTCCCCGGGCTGAGCTATCCGCTCGTTCCCGGCTACGAGAGCGTCGGCCGCGTGGCAGATGTCGGCGTGGACAGTGGGCTTTCGCGGGGACAGCTTGTCTTTGCGCCGGGTTCGCGCGGCTTCACCGATGTCAGCGGCCTGTTCGGTGGCGCGGCGCGGCGGCTGGTGGTGAAAGCGAGCCGCCTCATCCCGCTGCCCGGCAACATGGGCGAGGATGCTGCGTTGCTGGCGCTGGCTGGTACGGCGGCCCATGCCATCGCCATCGGCGGCGCTCCTGATCTTCTGGTCGGCCACGGCGTGGTTGGCCGGCTGATTGCCCGCGTTGCCATCGCCATGGGCCACCCTGCGCCGACCGTGTGGGAAACAAACCCTCTCCGCCGCACGGGTACCGAAGGCTACACTGTTCTCGATCCGGCGGAAGACAACCGCTGCGACTATCGTTCTGTGATGGACGCCAGCGGCGATGTGCGCCTCGTCGACAGACTGATCCAGCGTCTGGCGAAGGGCGGCACGCTGACGCTCGCTGGCTTCTATCAGGCCCCGGTTTCCTTCGCTTTCCCGCCCGCTTTCATGCGCGAATTGACCCTGAAAATCGCGGCTGAATGGCGGCCAGCCGATATGGACGCCGTGCTGGCACTGATCACCGATGGCAAGCTTTCGCTGGCCGGACTGATTACCCACCGCCTGCCCGCAACCGACGCACCTGCGGCCTACGCCCAGGCCTTCAGCGATCCGGCCTGCCTCAAGATGATCCTCGACTGGACTGCCGTCGAGGCAACAACGACTCCCGCAAAGGGGACCCGCCCATGAACGCGCCGACCGCAAAGCCGACGCTCTGGACACCCGCCGAAGGCGTGACGCCCGAAGGCAAGGCCGCCCTTCTCGCCGCCGAGGCATTGGCGGAAAGCCTCGAAATCGATGCGCAAGCCACCGACTCCGTTGCAAAGAAGGAAACGCAGATCATCGCCATCTACGGCAAGGGTGGCATCGGCAAGAGCTTCACGCTGGCCAACCTCAGCTACATGATGGCCGAACAGGGCAAGCGCGTGCTGCTCATCGGCTGCGACCCCAAGAGCGACACCACATCGCTGCTGTTTGGCGGCAAGGCCTGCCCCACCATCATCGAGACCTCATCGCGCAAGAAAGCCGCCGGCGAGGAAGTGCAGATCGGCGACGTCTGCTTCAAGCGCGATGGCGTCTTCGCCATGGAGCTGGGTGGCCCGGAAGTTGGCCGTGGCTGCGGCGGGCGCGGCATCATCCATGGCTTTGAATTGCTGGAGAAGCTCGGCTTCCACGAGTGGGGCTTCGACTACGTGCTGCTCGACTTTCTGGGTGATGTGGTCTGCGGCGGCTTCGGCCTGCCGATCGCCCGCGACATGTGCCAGAAAGTGATCGTCGTCGGCTCGAACGACCTCCAGTCGCTCTATGTCGCCAACAATGTCTGCTCGGCTGTGGAGTATTTCCGCAAGCTCGGCGGCAACGTGGGCGTCGCCGGCATCGTCATCAACAAAGACGATGGCACGGGCGAGGCGGCGGCGTTTGCTGCGCGTGTCGGCATACCGGTGCTGGCGTCCATTCCGGCCGACGAGGACATCCGCCGGAAGAGCGCCAGCTACCAGATCATCGGCACGTCAAGCAGCAAGTGGGGCGCGCTCTTCGAGGCACTGGGCGAGAATGTGGCGGTGGCTCCGCCCATGCGCCCGACGCCGTTGACCCAGGACGATCTGCTTGGCCTGTTCAGCGCCGACAGCACGGGGCGCGACGTGGTGCTGACACCCGCGACGATGGCCGACATGTGCGGCGGCGTCACGGTCGAGAAGCCTTCCCTCGAAGTCATCTACGATAACGCGTGAGCATGACATGGTGATGCTCATCGACAACCTTAACGGGACTGCGCCAAAGCCGGCGTCCTCCCGCGCGAGCGGCGAGGCAGCAGCCGGCACGCAGGATATCGCCCGGCGGGTGGCCGCGATGGAGGCGAGCGCCAGCCGCAGCAGCGCGCTGTCCGGAGCACAGGTGCCGGATGCGGCGCTCCCCACCGATGGCCAGGGCTGCCACGCCGGCAAGCATGTGATGGCCGAGGCCGCAGAGAAGGCCGGCAACGGCGAACTGATGCAGCGCCTTGCCAAGGATTATCCGCAAGGGCCCCACGACCAGCCGCAGAGTATGTGCCCTGCCTTCGGCAGCCTGCGCGTTGGCCTGCGGATGCGCCGCACCGCGACGATTCTGTCCGGCTCCGCCTGCTGCGTCTACGGCCTGACCTTCACGTCGCATTTCTATGGCGCGCGCCGCACCGTGGGCTACGTGCCGTTCAATTCCGAGACGCTGGTCACCGGCAAGCTGTTCGAGGACATCCGCGACGCGGTGCACGGGCTGGCCGATCCGGCCGAGCAGGACGCCATCGTCGTCATCAACCTGTGTGTGCCGACGGCGTCAGGTGTGCCGCTGCGCATCCTGCCGAAGGCGATCAACGGCGTGCGCATCATCGGCATCGACGTGCCGGGTTTCGGCGTGCCGACCCACGCGGAAGCCAAGGACGTGCTGGCAGGTGCCATGCTGGCCTATGCCCGTGCCGAGATCGAGCAGGGTCCGGTCAGCGCACCGCGCGCCGGCCGGGGCGACAAGCCGACGGTGAC